>NZ_DXLG01000036.1 GCF_019414865.1 Veillonella sp. | reverse complement strand
GCTGTGCTGTGCTGTGCTGTGCTGTGCTGTGCTGTGCCGTGCCGTGCCGTGCCGTGCTGTGCTGTGCGCTATTGATATAGTAAGAGAGTAGATGTGTGTAGTTAGATTTACAAATGGTGTTATCTATTTGAATGGAGAGATTCTATGGAAGTACCAACAGTAAGTGTAAAAGACATGTTACCATTTCAGCGTCCCCGTGAAAAATTTCTTGCTTTAGGACCATCCCATATGGCGATGGAGGAATTGCTAGCTATTTTATTGCGTACTGGGGTGAAAGGTCAGTCTGCCATATCGCTAGCGAGTGATATCGTACAGTCCTATGATGATGGGGCGTACGGTCTTAACAGAATGACCGTTGAAGAGCTTATAAAAATTAAGGGAATTGGCACAGATAAAGCGGTAACTTTGTGTGCGGCTCTTGAGATGGGGCGACGATTAGGGGAACTAAAAATTAAGGAAACATACGAAGATTTTTCTCAACCTTTTGTCATTGCTCAATATGTAATGGAGCGTTTACGTCACGAAGAGGTGGAGCATGTATGGGCAGCTATGTTGACGTCTCGAAATAAGTTGATTCAGTTAGAACATATTTCGAATGGAGGTTTAGTATCTAGCCTCGTAGAGCAGCGAGCTGTTTTTAAGAAGGCTATAGCTTGTAATGCGGCAGCCATTATCTTAATACATAATCATCCATCTGGCGATAGCCGGCCTAGTGACGAAGATATTCGGCTTACCAAGTTATTTGTCAGTGCAGGTCAGTTTATGGGAATACCAGTATTAGATCATATTATCATTGGTGATAATGAATTCACAAGCCTTAGTGAAATAGGTAAACTTAGTTAGAGAATGCACATATTAATAGTAAAAGCACTCATAATAATGAGTTCACTCTTTCTGATTTGTTCAGTGAAGAGATGTATACATCATTATAGGAGTGCTTTTTCTATTCAATAGATAAAGTCGCATTATATGTGGTAAAATGGAATGATGATGTAATGAAGGAGATTTTACTATGAGTTCCATTTTACCTACTCTAGGAAAAGATGTAAGTATAGATATTGGTTCCATACAGACGCGCCTCATGGGGGGGACGCGAGGAACTGTTATAAGCGAACCATCTATTATAGCAACTGATACAAAACAAGAAAAAGTAGTAGCCGTTGGGGATGAAGCGGCACGTCTTGTATTGCGTATGCCCGATATGTGGCGCCCTTTAACACCATTAAAAGATGGATTTATTGTGGACTATCGAGTTATGCACACGATGCTTAACTATTTTCTGAATAAAGTGTCTAATGCATTGCGCCGCGCTCGAGTTCTTGTTGGTGTTCCTTGTGGGATGACAGACGTTGAGCAAAGAGCGATGATGGATGCTGTTATTCAGGCCGGAGCACGCGAAGTATTTCTTATCGAACGACCTGTCGCTGCAGCCATTGGTTGCGGTGCACCTATCTTTGAAGCTCGTGGATCTATGGTCATTGATATTGGTGGTGGCACTGTCGATATGGGCATTGTTTCATTGGGCGGCATTGTAGATAGTAAAACGATTCGCTTCGGTGGCTCAGATATCAATAATGCATTGCTACGCTATGTACGTGAGTGTTTTGGGGTTATCGTTTCTGAAGAAATTATAGAAGATATTAAACATACAGTCGGCACTGCTATGGCACCTTTAGAAGATGCCGAATATGCCTTTCAAGGCCGTGATATGATGAATGGTTTAGGCAGACGTTGTGTTATTCATCAGTCAGAGGTATATCAAGTTGTAAATGACTGTATTGTTGGCCTTTTAGATGAAGTGAAACAAATGATTCGTTCCGCTGAACCTGAGATTGTAGCAGATATTATGCAATATGGAATATATCTTACTGGTGGTACTGCGCAATTGTCGGGTTTGGCTGAGCGTATTGGGGGCGAGTTAGGTGTGCCTGTACATGTTCCAGATGCACCCGACACAAAAGTCGTTGTGGGCCTTAACGGGGCTTCATCTGACTTGGTGAGCTTATCACGTTTTATTGTGAATTCTAAAAATAGAAAGGGCCAAGACTAATATGATACAGTCAGATAAAAAGTTAATTATCGTTGTTGTCATTAGCTGTATCCTATTAGCGTTGCTCGGATTTGCATGGAAACAACGAACTAGTATTCCTTTTGTTACTGTCACTCTTGAAGGTATTACAACACCATTTGCTTATGGATCTGCCCGTTTGCTTGATGGTGTACAAACCGGTTTTACAGTGCTCAATAATGCTATTTCTGCAACTATTGAAAGTGATGAGGCAGCATCTCGCAAGGCTGCATTAGAACAAAAGGTTGTTAACTATGATGAAGTAGTAGCAGAAAATATTCGACTTCGTCAATTGCTCAACTATAAGAGCAATCATCCGGAATTTTCCATGACTTTAGCCGGTATTATTACAAAGGATTACGGCACATGGACAAATACTTTCACTATCGATAAGGGTAGTGAAGAAGGGATGGCTGTCAATATGGCTGTCGTTGTACCAAGTGGGGTAGTTGGTTTTATTACCGATGTATACCCTCACTCGTCTCGAGTACAAACCATTCTTGACCCACGTAGTGCAATCGGTGTTATTGTACAACGTCCTGAATCTCGCCTATCTGGTGTCGTAAAAGGTAATGGTGACTCACCTCGTACGCCATTAATGGTAAATATTGCTCGTGATGGTGATGTATTAGTAGGGGATAAATTAATCACCTCTGGGTATGGTGGCATCTATCCTAAAGGATTGCCTGTTGGTAATGTACAGTCCATTGAAAATGATACAGAAGGTTTTGTAAAGAATGCCGTAATTACACCAAGTGTGGACTTCTATCGTTTAGAAGAGGTGTTTGTTCTTACATCATCTTCCGTAAGTGCACCACCAAAACCAGGGCTTGAGCCTAAACTGGTACCTCAAACACAACGGGATCAAGTTGAAGGGGCAAAGGGGGCCGTTAAACCATGATGCGTCTAGCTTTAGTCCTCTGTGGATTCTTAATTTACTTTATACAGGCGCAATTATTGCCTGCTATTTTTCATACGAATTGGTTACCAAATTTAATTTTGACCATCATTGTTATGGTCACACTATTTAAAGGTCGTTATATGGGTCTGATGGTAGCTGTTATAGGTGGTATTGTACATGATGTATTGATATCTAACTTCTTTGGGCTCCATTTATTCCCTTACGTTCTTGTGGTTTACCTATTATCCGCAGTGAAACATCGACTCTATGAAGAACGTTGGTATTGGTCCAGTGCTATTGTAGCCATTTGTACATTGCTTGATGGATTTATCCGCAGCTTAATGATATTGGCCAGTGGCGGGGATTTACATATAGGGTTATATATGTGGCATATGGTTATACCGGTACTATTTTGGAACGGTCTATTGGCTGCCATCGTACATGGATTATTGTGGCGTAAGGACGAACAGCAAGATTATATTTGGTAATAAATTAGTAAGGGGGTGAAAGAGTGCTTGAAGGCCTCTATAAACGAAGAAAAACGAGTCGCTTTGATGTACTCTTTTACATTGTAGCGGGCATATTTATAGTGTTAGCATTGCGTTTGTTTATGCTACAAATCTTAGCTGGTGGCTATTATCAAGCCAAGGCGGAAGGCAACCGATTGCGCATGGTACCGATGACTGCAGCACGAGGCGTTATGTATGATCGTAATGGTCAAATTCTTGTAGGCTCTCGACCTGCCTATACTATATCTATCATGCCTACCGGAAAGGCTTTGGATGATGGTGAAGTTGCTAAATTGGCAGCTTTATTAAAAATGAAGCCTGAAGATATTACAAAGAAGGTTAATGATCACAAGTATGGTTATGAGCCAATACGTATTGCTAATGATATTTCTATGGACGTAGTGACAACCATTGAAGAGCATCGTCATGAATTACCAGGGGTAACCATTGATGTTGAGCCACTTCGATACTATCCATATGAAACGATGGCTTCTCAATTATTTGGTTATGTTGGTGAAGTGAGTGAAGAGGAATTAGAAGAGCTAAAACAGCAGGACCCTAATACACTGGTAAGTGGCGGTACTATTTTAGGGCGTTCTGGTCTCGAAAAATTATATGATTCTATCTTGCGTGGTACTGATGGTGGTAAACAAGTTGAGGTAGATGCTACAGGTCGTCCTGTGGCTGAGGTAGATAGAAAACACACAGTGCCAGGTGCTAATATTCATTTAACCATTGATGTAAATCTTCAAAAGGCCGCTGAAGAGGCTGTTAAGAATCAGCTCAATCAATTGCGTGCGCAAGGTATTCCTGCACAAGGGGCAGCAGTGGTGGCCATGGACCCTAATACAGGGGCTATTTTAGCTATGGTCAGTGCGCCTGAATTTAATCCAAACTGGTTTTCTAAAGGGATTACAACTGCTCAATGGAATCAGCTGAATAATGATAAAAATCATCCATTTGATAATAAGGTTATTTCTGGTGAATATCCTCCAGGATCACCATTTAAGATTATTACCGGTACAGCAGCGTTAGATCTTAAAAAGGTTACTCCTGAAGAGATGATCTTTGATAGTGGTAAGCACTGGTTGATCGATAAGCGAAATGCAGAAGGTGAAGCCTTAGGATGGCTTAACTTTAATAGAGCGCTTGCTAAGTCAGATAACGTTTACTTCTATGAAATGGGTAATCGTGTTGGTATAGAAAATCTCGATAAATATGCTGCTTATTTTGGCATTGGCGAAAAGACTGGTATTAATTTACCAGGTGAGGCGTCTGGCATTATGGCAAGCCCTGAGTATAAACGAAAAGTATATGATGAAGATTGGTACTTAGGTGAAACCTTCGATGCTGCTATTGGTCAATCTTTTACCTTAGTTACACCATTGCAAATGGCTGTTTTACTCAGCGAAGTAGCTAATGGTGGTATTAAATATAAACCTTATGTGGTAAGCCGTATTGATAATAAAGATGGTACTCCGAAAGAGATTTTTGGTCCTGATAAATTAGGTATTCTACCAGTTCCAAAAAATATTATGGACCTTATTCGAGAAGGTTTGCGTGATGTTACAAACGAAGGTGGTACAGCAGGGGACTTATTTAAAGGCTTCCCAATTAATGTAGCTGGTAAGACTGGTACTGCAGAAAATGCACATGGCCGGGATCATGGGTGGTTTGTAGCTTATGCACCATATGATAAGCCACAAATTGTTGTGGTTGCACTTGTTGAACAAGGTAGCTTTGGTGCGGGCTCTGCAGGTCCTATCGTACGAGATGTGTTAGCTGCATATTTCAATGTACCATTAAATAAAAAAACGAATGACACAAATACGAAAAGTAATAAAGATAGTGCAACTGTAGGGAATACGTCTAATGGGCAGAAACCTCAGAATTCAGTAACAAGTGGGCAACCAAGAAAGGATTAGTATGGGCGAGATCATTGGTGTTGTATCCGGCAAGGGTGGCGTAGGTAAAACGACTGTCACTGCATGCTTGGGTGCAGCCTTAAGTCATGCAGGGCACCGCGTATTGCTCTGTGATGGGGACTTTGGATTGCGCGATTTGGATCTCGTGTTAGGCGTGGCAGATGAAATTATCTATGATGCACTTGATGCGAGTGAAGATAAAGAATATACAGATGATGCTATTGTATCAATTGCAGAAAATCTAGATTTCTTACCGGCTAGTCAAAGTGCACGTTGGGAAGATATAGGTCGAAAGAAGTATAAGAAATTAGTTCGTCGGCTTTGTGATGTATATGATTATATTTTGATTGATGCACCAGCAGGGATTGGTAAGGGCATTGAGTCAATTTTAGATCTTGTGAGTCGTTGTATCGTTGTGACACATCCATTGTGGGTATCCTTGCGCAATGGGGCGCGTATGATTCAAGTGTGTCAAGAACATAATATTCGCGACTTTGCTATTGCCTTTAATGCAGTGCCTGTAGATAGTGAAGACTTAGATTTATATGATATGTTGGAAGTCCTTCGCGCCGAGTATGTAGGGGCTATGATTCCTTATGATGAAGATATCCTAACATATACACAAGATGGTCATTTGTTAGACCTTGCTTCTAATGAGTTTCGTAATGTATTAGCACCTCTTGTAGACTATGTTGTAACAGGTGATTGTTGGGAAGATTATGATGTACAAAAACAATTTGATGCCTATGTAACTAAGAAAAAAGCGGCTAAAGAAGAAGCAGGTACACCGACTCTTGCTTCAGCTGGTGAGTCTATCTTTGGGGATTCAAATACTGTTTTGTATATTAATCGCGGTGGATGGACTACTCAGCATTTATTAGTGCAAGGTAAGCAAAGTTTATGGCGCCGTCGTAAATTGAAATAGGTGATATGATGTGGCGGAAACTATGGAATGATAGCGACTGGGCTATTATCATATGTACTTTTCTACTAGTTTGCATTGGCTTAGCAGCTATTGGCAGTGCAACTCATGTTAATCAAGAGCCTATTGGATTTGGTAGTTTAGTAGTAAAGCAACTTATATTTTTCCTTGCTAATGCAGCTGTTGTGATAGGTATGCAATTCCTTAACTATCATCGATTAAAGGATTGGGGCAATATCATTTATGGCATTACTCTTTTGATGTTAATTGCTGTTATGGCTGTTGGTACATCTGCATTGGGTGCTCAACGGTGGATTCAATTGGGTCCTATTACCATTCAGCCATCAGAATTTTCTAAATTATTGATGATTATCTGTATGGCCAAAATGCTAGAGCCCCGTATTGGCAAGTTAGATACATTTAAGTCTTTGATAATGCCTGTATTATATGTTGGGGTGCCTATTGGGCTTGTATTCTTACAACCTGACTTAGGTACATCTCTTGTGTACATTGCCATTTTTGTGGGGATGCTATTTATCTCTGGCATTAAAACAAGACTCATAAAAATCATTGCGGGCACTGGTTTATTATTGATGCCTTTAGGCTGGTTTGTACTGAAAGAATACCAAAAACAACGTATTCTCGTATTTTTAAATCCAGATATTGATCCATTTGGATCTGGCTATCATATTATTCAGTCTAAGATTGCCATTGGTTCTGGTTTGATTTTTGGCAAAGGTATCTTTAATGGCACACAAAGTCAGTTGAACTTCTTACCAGAAAACCATACGGACTTTATTTTCTCCGTTATTGGTGAAGAATTTGGTTTTGTAGGCTGTATTATCGTGTTGTTTTTGCTCTTTATGCTGATTTATCGCAGTATTAAAGTGGCGTATATGTGCAATGATAATTTTGGTATGTTACTAGCTACAGGTATTGCTACCATGTTTACCTTCGAGGTACTCGTAAACGTAGGTATGACAATTGGTATTATGCCTGTTACAGGTATTCCATTACCATTCCTTAGTTATGGTGTCAGTGCGTTGACCACCAATATGTTGAGTATTGGTATTTTGTTAAATATCGCTATGCAACGAACGAAATATATTTTCTAAAACCCTATGTATTTAGGATTAATTGTGAAAGAAGTCTTTCAGAAAAGACGGAGGATGTATGATTCAATTAGATACGTCATGGTTACAACATGTCCAAAAGCCTGCTCGTTATACGGGTGGCGAATATAACAGTATCGTAAAAGATCACAGTACTGTTGATGTAACAATGGCATTAGCTTTTCCAGATGTATACGAAGTGGCCATGAGTCATTTGGGTATCAAAATTTTATATGGTCTTGTAAATCGTCGTGATGATGCAGCAGCGGAACGTGTGTTTGCACCTTGGCACGATATGGAAGAGGAGATGCGCAAGCGCAACATTCCTTTATTCTCTTTGGAAACTCGTACGCCTATTAAAGACTTTGATGTACTAGCCTTTACACTTCAATATGAGATGAGCTTTACTAATATCTTGAATATGCTCGATTTGGCTGGTATTCCTATGTACGCTAAAGATCGTGATATGGATTTCCCGTTACTCGTATGTGGTGGCCCATGTGCATTTAATGTAGAGCCTATTGCAGATTTCTTTGATATTGTATCTCTCGGTGAATCCGAAGAATGGGGCGATGAATTTATCGACCTCTATAAAGCTGAAAAAGCAAAAGGTTTCCCAGGGGGTAAAGAGGCGTTTTTGCGTAAAGTGGCTCAAATTCCTGGTACCTATTGTCCAGCGTTATACGATGTAGAATACACAGAACAAGGCGATTTTAAATCTATTACACCTCGCTTTGAAGATGTACCGGCAGCTGTAGAGAAACGCATCGTAGAGGATGTAGAAAATGTATTTTATCCTACAAAACCTGTAGTGCCTTTCTTAGATATCGTGCATGACCGTGCAGTACTAGAATTATTCCGCGGCTGTACACGGGGCTGTCGTTTCTGCCAAGCGGGAATGCTATACCGCCCTGTTCGTGAAAAGACGCCAGAGCGTTTGCTTCAAATTGCTAAGGATACGATTGCTAACACTGGCTATAATGAAATCTCTTTGATGAGCTTAAGCTCTGCGGACTATTCTAAATTGCCAGAGTTAGTAGACATGCTTATGGAAGAGTTCAAAGACAAACAAGTGAGCGTAAGCTTGCCATCCTTGCGCATCGATAGTTTCTCCATCGATATTGCGAAAAAGGTGCAACAAGTACGTAAGAGTGGTCTTACTTTTGCTCCTGAAGCAGGGACACAGCGCATGCGCGATGTTATCAACAAAGGCGTTAGCGAAGAAGACTTATTGGCAGCGTGTACAAATGCCTTTAAATCTGGGTGGAATACAGTTAAATTGTACTTCATGATGGGCCTTCCAACTGAAACTGATGAGGACCTAGCGGGTATTGCTAATTTGGCTTATAAGGTGCTTGATTTGCATCGTGACATTACAGGTAAACGCAATGGTTCTGTAACTGTCAGCGTATCCTTCTTCGTACCAAAAACACATTCTCCATACCAATGGTATGGTCAACAAGATGTAGAGGAAATTCATCGTAAGCAACGTTATTTAAAATCTCTCATCAATAATCGCAATATTTCTTATCACTATCATGATGGCTATACTGGCTACATGGAGGCCGCTTTTGCTCGTGGGGACCGTAGATTGTCTAAGGTTCTTGTAAAAGCTTGGGAAGCGGGCTGTAAATTTGATGGTTGGACTGAGTTCTTCAACTATGAAACATGGTTGAAAGCATTCGCTGACTGTGGTTTGGATCCTGCATATTTTGCACGTCGTACTCGTGATTTCGACGAGCCATTACCTTGGGATCATTTGGATTGCACTGTAAGTAAAGCTTTCTTGAAACGAGAGTGGGAACAAGCGGTAGAGGCAAACTTAACAAGTGATTGCCGTCGCGGTCCATGTAAGGGCTGTAACGTATGTCCAGAGCTAAATACTGCAATTATTGACTATAAGGAGGGTGGCAGAGTTGAAAAAGTTACGTTTGGCCTTAAATAAAGGCGAAAAATTGCGATTCTTGTCGCACCTTGATTATGCACAAGCAGTAGAACGTATGATTCGCCGCGCAGAAATTAAAATGGCTTATTCTGAAGGCTTTAATCCACATATGAAAATTAGCTTTTCCTCTGCACTTGCTCTAGGTGTAACAGCGGCGGCTGAATATATCGATATGGACGTGCTAGAAGAGGACTCTTTAGAGTCTATTATGGAGCGTTTGAACCGCGTGGCACCGCCAGGTCTTGAGGTGCTAGGTGGCAAGGAAATGCCTGAAAAGGTTAAAAAGATGATGGCTATCTGTAACTTTGCTATTTACGAAGTAACAGGTCCTGTAACGGATGAACATGCGGATTGGGATGCATTGCTAAAACCTTTCAATGACGCAACGGAAATTTCTTATGAAAAGGTAACGCCTAAGAAAACTCGTACCATTGATGTGAAAGAATTTGTAAAAGAACCTATTGTAGCATCCGTTGAGGATGGTATGGTAACCCTTACTATGGGCATCGGTATTTATCCGCAAGGTACAATCAAACCTAGTGAAGTGTGGAACCTTGGTAAAGATCAATATAACTGGCCTATTACGACGGGCTATGAAATTCACCGTAAAGCCATTATGGTAGAAAACGAAGAAGGCCGTTACACTCCATTGGAAATTAATTACTAATTCTTTTACATAAATTTTAAACGGTTATATAAGCTTTAGTGATTTAAAAGAACTATATATTTTGAATTGAACGAAGGGCGGGATAGGATGCATAAAATTTTGGTCAATGTTATGCGCGAAGAAATCCGCATGGCTGTTATCGATGAAGAAGGGCAGTTAGTAGACTTTGTCTTAGAACGTACTGATGAGTCTCATATGGCAAATCATATGTACAAGGGTACTGTTAAGAACGTACTTAACGGCATGCAAGCGGCCTTTGTTGATATAGGTGGCTCTCAAAATGCGTATTTGAACCTTCAACAGGGGAAAGAACAGAAAATCTTGCCACGCCTATCTGTGGGACAGCAAATTCTTGTACAAGTGGTAAAAGAGGAAATGCTTGGTAAAGGGGCTCGCGTTACAGCTGATGTGAGTTTGGCAGGACGCTTTATGGTGCTTTTACCATATTCTGAAGGCATGCATATTTCTAAGAAAATTACTGATGAAGCAGTACGTGCTAAATTACAAGAATTAGCAGCGCCTTATGTACAGGAAGGCTGTGGATTTATTATTCGTACGGCAGCCGCTAAGGCTAGTGCTGACGAAATCGGTCGTGATATGGAATATCTATGGCGTACATGGCAACATGTGTTAAAACGATTTAAGGTAGCTAAGAGTGGTACTGATCTCTATAGTGATGCGGACTTCTGGTTCCGCCTTGTACGAGACTATGCGCATCGCAATGTAGGAGAGATTATTGTAGATTCCGATATGGGTGAGTCTCGATTGCTTGATCTCTTAGGTCATGGGCCTACATCACAGCAAATTAAAGTGACACGTCACCGAGGTAGCACACCTATCTTTAAAGCCAATCATATTGAACCACAATTAGAAGATCTTATCTCTCGTGATATTAATCTACCTTCCGGTGGCTCTATCCGTATTGATCATACGGAGGCTCTCACCGTATTTGATGTAAACTCGGCTCATTACACAGGTAAGTCTAATAAGTTAGAAGATCTGGCTTTTACAGTCAATAAAGAGGCGGCAAAGGAAATTTGTCGACAATTGCGATTGCGTGATATTGGTGGTATTATCGTCGTCGATTTTATTGATATGAAGGATAAGTCCCATCAACAAGAGTTGTTAAAATTGTTGAGTGCACAGGCTAAGTTAGACAAGATGAAAACCGTGGTATGCGGTATTAGTTCCCTTGGCCTTGTGGAGATGACAAGAAAGCGTGCCCGTCAAGGTTTGCAAACTTTGATGTTTGATACATGCCCTCAATGTGGGGGCACTGGATACATGTTGTCAGGCAGAACTGTATACATGCAAATTATCCGTCGTATACGTGAGCTGTTTAAATCAGGTCGCATTAAATCTAATCTAGAAATCGAAGTACATCCAGAGGTAGCCCAATACTTAACTAAGGCTGTTCTTGAGGATTTAGGTGATTCTATAGGGCGTAAGATTTCGATTGTAGTGAATTCACAAATTAGCCGAGAAGGATATTCTTTGATGGCCGTAGCAGAATAAGTAAGTAGTTTTTATAGGTGAGTTTCGTGTCTGTATTTGAAATTATATTAATTAGTGTTGGTCTTGCTATGGATGCTTTTGGTGTATCGATTGGTAAAGGTTTATCAATGCCGGTAGGTGAAAATCGCCGAAAGGTTACATTGGCATTCTTATTTGGTCTATTCCAGTTTCTCATGCCTATAATTGGCTGGCTCATTGGGCGTCAGTTTATCGATGTCATATCTGAATGGGATCATTGGATTATCTTTGGCCTTCTCGGCTATTTAGGTATCGCTATGATTAGAGAGGGGCTTAGCGATGAAGATGATGAAGATGATGATAAACAGTTTTTAGGCGTTTGGGAAATGATGATGCTCTCCGTAGCTACCAGCCTTGATGCCATGGCTGTAGGTCTTACTTTTGCCTTTATGCCCATCAATGTGTGGGAAGCATCTGCTATGATCGGTGTTATTACCTTCGGTATTTCTTTAATTGGAGTATACTTAGGTAAATTTATGGGCCAGTTTGTTGGGAAATATGCAGATATTCTCGGCGGCGGTGTACTAATTCTCATCGGTACCAAAATACTTTTACAACATCTCGGAATTATCGGAGAATTTTAGAGGTTTGTATATATATGAAAGTATCAGAACTGAGCTATTTATGTTGAATTTTGTTTGACATAGATAGGTAAATAGGATATACTATATCAGTATTAGTTCGGTTTACTGAACTTTGCAATCCGCGTGAAGCAGGTTTAAACGCCCGACCGAAGTTCGGGTCGGGATACCGAATTCAGCGAGTTCGATAACAAGGAGGTGTTCTCATGTACGCAATTATTAAAACTGGTGGTAAACAATATCGCGTTGCTGAAGGCGATGTAATTACTATCGAAAAATTGGAAGCAGCTGCTAACGAGTCCGTTACATTCGAAGAAGTTTTGACTGTAGTGAATGACGGCGACGTTAAAGTTGGCGCTCCTCTTGTAAACGGTGCAAAAGTTACAGGTACAGTTCTTGAGCATGGTAAAGGTAAAAAAATCTTAGTATTCAAATACAAAGCTAAATCCAACTACCGTCGTCGTCAAGGCCATCGTCAACCGTTCACAAAAGTTCGTATTGAATCTATCCAAGCTTAATTATGGTTTCCATTGGAATCCAGCGGAATAGTGAGAATCAAGTCATTGGTTGTCACCTATCCGGTCATGCAGGATATGATGAGCATGGCTTCGATATCGTATGTGCTGCAGTGTCTGTTTTAACGGCAACGGCAATGTTAGGACTTACCCAGATTGCTCAACAAGAAGGGGAATATACGAATAGCGAAGGTCGATGTGATATGGTTCTCTCTGGGACGATTAACCAGAGTGGACAGGATATTCTGGGGACTATGCTTCTCGGTCTAGAGGAAATTAGCCGTCAATATCCAGAGTTTGTCCAAATACACGAAATATAGGAGGTGAACTTAATGTTTACTTTTGATTTGCAATTGTTCGCACATAAAAAAGGTGTGTCCAGTACTCGTAATGGTCGTGACAGTGAATCTAAACGTCTTGGTGTTAAATGCCATGATGGTTCCATCGTAAAGAGCGGTAATATCATCGTTCGTCAACGTGGTACTCACTTCCACCCTGGTACTAACGTAGGTATCGGTAAAGATGACACTTTATTCGCACTTGTGCCTGGTAAAGTAGCATTCGAACGTGCTGGTCGTTACAACCGTAAAGTTAGCGTATACCCTGTAGAAGCTTAATTTTACAAAGACTATTAATCCCTAGTGGTTTTCCACTAGGGATTTTTTGCTTTCTGTAGTATGTGTCTGATAGATATATTATAATTAAGCTTAGCATTATCATATTGGCAATGATATCATAATTAGAATCATAATGCTTAAGAATACTAAATAACTAGCCACAGTGAGTCGATATTTGGCTTTTAATATATATGACGAGATAGGGGGCATTATGGCACTGCTAAAATTATCCAATATATCTTATATTGTAAAAGACAAATCTATTATCCGTGATGTATCTTTATCGGTAAATCAAGGTGATTATATTACTATTGTAGGCCCTTCTGGAAGTGGTAAGAGTACACTTTTAAAATTATGTAGTGATCTGATTAGTCCTACATCGGGAACTATTACTTATAATGATCGTCCCTTAACGGCTATAGATCCTGAATCTTATCGCAAAGAGGTGGGGTACTGTTTTCAAAGACCTTATTTGTTTGCGAAAACAGTACGTCGCAATATTCTATTTCCTTACGATATTCGCGGTTTAGAACCGGATATGAGTCGTATAGAATATCTCTTTGATCTACTACATATGCCACTAAATTATATGGAGCGCCGTAATGATGAGTTGTCTGGCGGTGAAATGCAACGAATATGCCTCATTCGGAGCCTTATTTTTGAGCCTAAAGTGTTGCTTTTAGACGAGGTTACGTCTGCCTTGGATACGACGAATACATCGATTGTAGAAAATGTTATTGATGAGCTTCATAAAAAGGGAATCACCATTATCTCCATTACTCATAATGAAGAGCAAAGCTTGCGTACTGCAAATCGCCGCATCACTATCGTAGACGGTCAATTAGCAAAAGAGGAGGTATTGAGATGAGTCAGTTTCAAACTATTTCGACTACGTCCTTATGCCTTGCATCTGTATTAGTGATTATAAGTATACTGATGTCTTATAGACAAGAATTGAAGCTAGAGAAGGATATCTTTATAAGTGCTCTAAGAGCCACTGTACAGCTCTTTGTTATCGGCTTTATTTTATCGTATATTTTTAGCACGGAAAGCCCTATATTTATAATTGGGCTATTAGGCTTTATGGCTATAAATGCAGCCTATAATTCTTCTAAGCGCGGAAAGGGAATTCCTTATGCTCTATGGATTTCTTGGTTTGCTATAACTGTAGGTGCAAGTATTACTTTAACGATTCTACTTTTAACGGGCGTGCTTACCTTTACTGCTTATCAAGTGATTCCTGTTGGTGGTATGGTCATTAGTGGTGCTATGGTAGCAATTGGGCTTTGTTATCGCCAAATGCTATCAAATTTTGAATTGCGTAAACAAGAGGTGGAAATTAAATTAGCCTTGGGTAGTACACCTAAACAAGCTTCGAAAGCGATAGTGCGTGATGTTATAAAGACGGGTCTACAACCTACTGTAGATAGTGCCAAGACATTAGGTATCGTAGCGCTGCCGGGGATGATGACTGGTCTTATATTGGCGGGCATGCCTCCTTTAGAAGCTGTAAAATATCAAATGATTGTTACCTTTATGACATTATCCACTATATCGATAGCTTGTTTTATTACG
>NZ_DXLG01000035.1 GCF_019414865.1 Veillonella sp. | reverse complement strand
TTTTAGTCTCTACATGTTTACAGATAAAGAACCATAAATCAATAAATACTATAAATATAATAATTTATAGTTCTACACCTTCTAATGGATTACCAAGTCGTTCTAAGAGTTTTCCCATACGCTCACGTGGTTCCCCATGTTCCGCATACCAATCAACTAAAATATCTACAGCTTTTTTAGATTGCTCTACAGTAAGCTGTCTAGCCAAAATTTTGCCAGCTTCTGGTCTCATACCTGTATTACCGCCAACAGCCAACATAAAACCTTGGGATGTACCAATAAAAGCAATATCTTTTACCATTGCATCTGGACAGTTACGACCACATCCACTGATGCCAATTTTGCACTTATGTGATGTTTTTCGGCCGTAATGTTTTCTCTCCACATAATCAGCTAACTCTTTTGTTTCCATTTGGCCATTTTTACAATAGCCTTTACCAACGCAAGCAATTAAGGAATTAACCCCTCTATGAATAACCGTAGTTACACCTTCAGGTAATTCGGAAATAAGCTGTTCCTTATCTTCTTTTTCAATACCTGTAATTTGTATACCTGTTACAACATGACGGAAGGATCCACCATATTTTTCAGCTAATTCTATGCATGCCTTCATTTGGTCTAAAGTAAATTCATTATGTAAACCGTGTAAAATAACCGATGTCTTCATCGTTCCTCCTCAAATCTAGCATGCTTATTCATCATCATCCTATTTATACTAACATATTAGATTTTGAGAAACTGTGAAAAATTACTCACGAATAAATTGACTAAATACATAGTTACCATGTTTTGCCCCTTCCGAGGTTAAATGATAACTATCATTTTCATATTCTAATAGGTCTTTGCTAACTAAATCGTTCAAAGTAGTACCAAATAAATTAACCACAGATATGCCAAATCGCTTTTTAAACGTATGTTCATTAAGGCCCCATTTAGTACGAAGTGCTAAAAAACAAAAATCCTCTTGGGCCCGCTCTACCGTAATAGTCTCCGTATCGATAGTAGGCATAGTATATCGATCAACAGCTTGTATATAAGGCATAACATTACGATTGTTACTGCGACGAACTCCGTCATAAAAAGAATGAGCACCTGCACCAAATCCTAAATAATCTACATAGTGCCAATATTTTAAATTATGACGACTATAGGAATTACCCTTCGCGAAATTTGAAATCTCGTATCGCTCAAATCCTAGTTCTTTTAAACCAGCCATCATCGTATCATACATTGACTCATCTATACTTTCACTAGGAATAGAGATCAAGTTCTTTTGTACTAAATGATATAAATAAGTGCATACCTCAACTTGTAAACCATACGTAGAAATATGATTAATCGGTAAATCTTTTAGAATATTTAAATTATGCTGAATATCCTCTAAGGTTTGTCGTGGCAAGCCATAGATTAAATCAATATTAATATCTGTAAATCCAGCCTCTTTAGCATCATATACGGCTTGTATGGCTTTTTCTCCATCATGACTACGATGCAACATAGTAAGCGCCTTATCATCAAAGGTTTGAACGCCAAAACTAATGCGATTAAAGCCTAGTTTAACTAACTTAGTTAGATACTGTAAATCTACTTCCCCAGGATTAGATTCGATAGTCATATGACAGTTTTCATCGATAGTAAAAGTACTTTTTATTTTATCTACAATCATCTGTAGCTGTTGAATTGATAATTCAGTAGGCGTACCACCACCAAAGTAAATCGTATCAATGGACCGCTCTTTAGATTCAGGATGTTCAGAAACCCAAAGATCAATCTCTTGTACTAAGGCATATACATAGGTTTCATAATAATCTTGTAAATTTTGATAGGCAGGAAAATCACAGTACATACATTTCTGTTTACAAAAAGGGATATGGACATACAAGCCCATATCCCCAAGTGTAGACAGATTCAAAGTATTAGAATCTGTTTTCATTATATTAGTCCTCAACCTTGAGAATAGCCATGAATGCTTCTTGTGGAATCTCTACAGAGCCCACTGACTTCATGCGTTTCTTACCGGCTTTTTGTTTTTCTAAGAGTTTACGTTTACGAGAAATATCGCCACCATAACATTTGGCTAAAACGTCTTTACGCCAAGCCTTTACGGTTTCACGAGCCACAATTTTCGTGCCCACCGCTGCTTGAATTGGAATTTCAAACATTTGACGAGGAATCAATTCTTTTAATTTTTCAGCTAACGCACGACCACGTGTAGCAGCACGGTCCTTATGTACGATAATAGACAACGCATCCACAGGATCACCATTTAACAAAATATCCATCTTAACCATTGGAGATTGTTTATACCCAATCAACTCATAGTCAAGAGATGCATAACCTTTTGTAGCGGATTTCAATTTATCAAAGTAGTCGTAAATAATTTCACTCAAAGGCAAGTGATACACAACGGATACACGTGTTTCATCCAAATATTCCATGGATTGATATTCACCACGTTTATCTTGAGATAACTCCATAATAGTACCAACAAAGTCTTTAGGCACAATTGTAGTAGCTTTTACATATGGTTCTTCAATGTAATCGATTTCAGTTGGTGGTGGTAATTTAGCAGGGTTATCCACTTCAAGCATTTCCCCATTCGTCTTATAAACCTTGTAGTTTACAGATGGAGCTGTTGTAATAAGGGATAAGTTATATTCACGCTCTAACCGTTCTTGAATAACGTCCATATGTAAAAGTCCAAGGAAGCCACAACGGAAACCAAATCCCAATGCCAAGGATGTTTCAGCTTCATATTCTAAGGCAGCATCATTAAGCTGTAATTTTTCTAATGCATCACGAAGATTTTCGTAATCTTTAGACTCTGTCGGATAGAGACCACAATATACCATAGATACAGCCTTACGATAACCTGGTAATGGTTCTGGTGCAGGATTATCAGCTAATGTTACCGTATCACCTACGTGACAGTCTGCTACATTCTTAATACTTGCCGCAATACAACCTACAGAACCACATGGTAATTCCTGAACAGGCACAAGATTTGGTGTAAAGATACCGAGCTCTGTTACATCAAAATCCTTATTATCATGCATCATGCGAATGGTATCTTTTGTTTTAATAGTACCTTCTTTTACGCGCACATAAGCAATAGCACCTTTATAAGCATCAAAGCGGCTATCAAAAATCAATGCTCTTGTTGGTTCATCAGATTTATCTGGTGGTGCAGGCACCTTATTTACAATGGCTTCTAAAATATCTGGAATGCCAATGCCAGATTTAGCAGAACATAATACTGCTTCTGATGCGTCTAAACCAATGATATCTTCAATTTCATGTTTAACCCGATCAGGATCGGCAGAAGGCAAATCTATTTTATTGATAACAGGAATAATTTCAAGATCATGTTCTAAAGCGAGATACACATTCGCCAACGTTTGAGCCTCTACACCTTGTGCAGCATCTACTACTAGTAATGCACCTTCACAAGCTGCAAGAGAACGAGATACTTCATAGCTGAAATCCACATGGCCAGGAGTATCGATAAGGTTTAAAGTATACTCTTCTCCATCTTGTGCTTTATACAAAATTCGAACAGATTGCGCTTTAATAGTAATACCACGTTCTCGTTCCAAATCCATGGAGTCTAGGACTTGCGCTTCCATTTCTCGTTTTTGTAATGTGCCAGTATATTCAATTAATCTGTCGGCGATGGTAGATTTACCATGGTCAATATGAGCTATAATACAGAAGTTTCTAATCTTTTTCGTTGACATACTATGTAAACAAGTTCAAGGAACTTGTATTCTCCTTTCTAACATACGCGATCGATAACAGCACCTCCTAATAGTTGAGTGCCATTATAAAAGGCTACGGACTGACCTGGTGTAATAGCCCGTTGTGGTTCTTCGAAGATAACTTCCATCGTATCATCATCTAAGATACGTGCAGTACAAGGTGAAGGATTTGCTGCATAGCGAATTTTACCTTCTGCTTTTAATTCTTTATGAATCGTATCATCCAGGAAATTATAGAACTTACAAATCATACGATTCGTAAAAAGTCGATCATTAGAACCTACAATGACTTCATTGCGTTCACCATTAAAGCCAATTACATATAATGGATGCTTATATGCAATTCCAAGGCCCTTACGTTGGCCAATAGTGTAATTAAATAAGCCATTATGCTTACCTAATACCTCACCATCTTCAGTAACGATATTACCAGACTTTGGTTTATCCTTCATTTCTTCTACTACGAGTTTTTGGTAGTTACCGTGAGGCAAGAAACAAATATCTACACTATCTGGTTTTTTAGCTACTGGTAAATCGTATTCAGCAGCTAACTTACGTGTTTCAGTCTTACATTGACCACCTAGTGGGAACATGAGGTGACTCAAAATGCGTTGGTTCATATTGTACATAACATAACTTTGGTCTTTTGTAGGATCAACACCTTTATGTAACTCATATAAACCTGTTTGTTCATTATAATTAACCTGTGCATAATGGCCTGTAACCATATGTGTGGCACCAAGTTCAAGAGCACGGTTGAGCATCAAATCAAACTTGATATTTTTGTTACAAAATACACAAGGATTTGGTGTACGACCATAGGCATATTCTTTTACAAAGTAATCTACTACATTATCGTAGAATACATCGCGAGCATCGATAACATGATGCTCAATACCAAGAAAATCACACATCTTCTTAGCATCTGTTACAGCGAGAGGCACTGAATCATAAGGTGTACCACTCACCCACAGCCATAGGGTAATACCAAATACTTTATAGCCTTGTTTTAGTAGCATTGCAGCAGTTAAAGAACTGTCTACGCCGCCACTCATAGCTACAGCGATAACTTTTTCCATACTTTCTCCTTTTAATGATCTCTTGATCATAAAACTAATCAGGGTGAAAGCCTGACGTGTAAAACACTAGTTCGGTGTAAAAGTCCGAGTAGTATTGCTATGAAATTATAGCAACTTATATTATAGCCTAGAATTAGGTATATTGAAAAGATTTGAAATAAAAAGAATCCCTTTCTCATAACAAAAGGGATTCAAAGAATTATCTATGTTTTAAAAGCTCTTCAGCGGCTCCTAGAATACCGAGCATAGAATGTTCAAATACAAGTCCACCTTGCATGAAAATCGTATACGGAGGACGAACAGGACCATCTGCACTTAATTCAATAGAAGAGCCTTGTACAAAGGTACCACCAGCCATGATGATTTTATCTTCGTACCCAGGCATATCACCAGGAATAGGATGTACGTGAGCATCTACAGGAGAATATGCTTGCATACCTACACAGAAGTGCTCCATTTCTTCTCCATTTTTTAGATTAATAGCTTGAATTAAATCATAGCGATCAGCATTTACCTTAGGGAATACATCATACCCTAACAATTCACCTACTGCAGCCGTATATACGGCCCCTTTAAGAGCTTGTAATACTACGTGAGGAGCCATAAACAACCCTTGGAAGAATAAACGGTAACCAGGCGCATAAGAGCCCATATGATCACCAAGTCCAGGAGCAGTGAGTTGGTACGCTGCATCTTCAACTAAGTCTTCACGACCTACGATATAGCCACCTGTTGGTGCTAAACCGCCCCCAGCATTCTTAATGAGAGAACCAGCCATAATATCTGCGCCTGCTTCTAAAGGTTCTTGAAGCTCTGTAAACTCACCATAACAATTATCTACGAAACAAATAGTATTCGAGTTTTTAGCTTTTACAGCATCTACAATAATCTTAATATCTGCAATAGATAACGGTTCACGCGTACTATAACCACGAGAGCGTTGAATCACTACTACTCGCGTATTATCATTAACGGCGTTAGCAATAGCTTCAACATCATAGGTATTATCTTTCAATGGTACCTCAGTATAAGTAAAGCCTTTTTCTACTAAAGAACCACGTACTTCACGAGCAGCACCAATTACGGATTGCATCGTATCGTAAGGAGCCCCTACTGCATAGATAAACTCCGTACCTTTAGATCCATTACCCATTAATGCAATAAGAGTTGTTGCTAGTGCATGAGTACCAGATACAAAATGAGGACGAACGATGGCTTTTTCACCTTTAAATACATAAGCGAATACTTCGTCTAACTTCTCACGGCCCACATCGTTATAACCATAGCCCGTAGTACCTGTAAAATGATAGTCAGATACTTGGCACTCTTTAAAGGCTTCTAATACCTTTTTTGTATTGGCTAATGCAATAGGTTCAAACTTTTTAAATTCAGGTTCAGCCATCTCAAGGGCTTTACTACGTATTTCTTCTAATGTCATGCTAATCCTTCTCTACGAATTAATTCCATAGCTTTATTAAATATAAAATCTTTAGATGTATTATTATCAATATGAATCCATTCAATATATGGCATGCGCTTATACCAAGTGATTTGTCGCTTTGCGAAGTGACGAGTATTTTTCTTGATCAAATCTCTACATTCATCAAGGTTAATAGTGCCATTTATATAGTCTACAACCTCTTTATAACCAATCCCCTTAAAGGCTTGGCAATCAGGATTTACACCGGACTTAACAAGTTGCTCAACCTCTTCAATCAAACCTGCATCAAACATCATATCAACGCGTAAATTAATGCGTTCATATAACTGATCACGATCTCTCATAAGACCGATAACAGGCCCTTTATAAGATATGCCATCTTTAGTCTGATTACGTAACGAATCTATATCACCATGATGCAATATTTCAATAGCTCGATACAAACGATGCTTATCACTATATTGAATTTCTATATTATGTTTTCTTCCTAATGTGAAAGCATATTCTCGTAAACCATCAATACCTTTAGTATTAAATAGCTCATCTAGTTCTAATCGTAAATCTTCATCAGGCTTAACGTCATTAAAGTTATAGTTTTCTAATAACGATTGAACATATAACCCGGTACCACCAGACAGAATAGGTAGAATATTCCTGTCATTTAGTCTACCAATTATCTCTTTAGCTTGATTTTGGAAAATAGACACTGAATATGAATCATTTGGTTCTAATATATCGATAAGATGATGTTTCACACGCTTAAGTTCATCCGCCGATGGTTTAGCGGTACCAATATTGAGTTGTTTATATACTTGGTAAGCATCACCAGAAATAACCTCAGCATGTAGCTGTTCTGCTAAGTCTAAGGTAAGATCTGTTTTGCCTACTGCCGTTGGTCCAACAATGGTAATTAAGGGATTCACATTAACTCCTTCATATATACACCATAGCCTATACGACTATATTTTCCGCCCACCCATTGATGCGGTGGATAGTTTTGAAAGACCGAACTAAATGGTCGTTCTTTAATAATAATACCATACGTGGCAACACGCATAGCCTGTGCCATGATTTTATCATCTATATGACTTTCCACAGTATGTCCTCGAAGAGGTTTGAATTGAGGACTTTCCTCTACAGGAACTTCAAACATAGGATCAAAATAAATAATATCAATACTATTGTCTGGTAGGTTTGGTAAATAGTGCTCAAAGGTATCATGATTTACTTTAATACGTCGCAATGCATTCGTTACACTATCCTCACTATGAATATAATGAGCTAAACCATGACTAGTAGCAAGCCATATAGGTAAAGCCCCTTCTAGACCAGTTATTTGAGCTTGTGGGTAACCATAACTCACTACCATACTGTCACTACCAAGGCCAATTGTACAATCTAAAAACGTAAATTTATCTTTATTAGATAATCCCTTTTTATCTAATATGACTTGTACCGCATTAACTAGATGATCTCCTTCACCGCGTTGTAAACGTAATATACGTAATTGAGCCATAGACAAATGAAAGGTATGTTGTTGATTTTCTGGGAAATGAATAGTTAATCCAGAACCAGCAAGAACCGCAATATATTCGCATTGATACTTACCGAATAAGGCTGGTATCGATGTTTTACCTCGTTTAATATATGTCATATGCATAGAGGAAGCCAGTGCTTTGGCTTCCTCCTGAATGGCCTCATTAGATTTTTGAGATGTCGTTAGTATATTCATATTAAGACCGTAAGAATAATTTACCTAATTCATCAGGTGTAAACTTGATTATCGTTGGACGACCATGAGGGCATACGTACGGTTTCTCTGTACTAAAGAGATCCTCAATTAAGGTAGTCATTTGATACATATTTAAATTATGACCTGCCTTAATGGCTCCTCTACAAGATGCATACGCTAGCATTTCATGACGTAACTGAGCCTTGGTAGGCTGTTGGTGTTCGTGTAAGTAAGAAAATACATATTGGAGAATTTCAAAAGCCTTTGACTCTACTAAATCTACAGGAGCCCCTACCAATTTAATTTTCGTAGGACCACCTAACTCTACATCAAATCCAAGATCTAGTAAGGTTTCACGCTCTTCCTCTACCAAATTCATTTCATCATCTGTAGCCTCACTATATTGAGGCACCAGAATAGATTGCATAGGAATGGATTCAGAAGACTTACAAAGTTTATCATAACGTACACGTTCATGAGCTGCGTGTTGGTCTATTATGTAGAGATCATCACCCTTTTTAGCCAAAATATAACAAGAAGCGACTTGCCCCATAGGTAAGAATCCAGAATTTTGAATAGTACGCTCCTCTGTATTTTCTTTACGAATATCTTGAGCTAAAGACTTAAATTTATCAACGTCTTCCTTCGTATAACTAGTATATTCAGTAGGAACAGCATCGAAGCTTTCGTCTGTAAAGGACGACTGTTCATAAGTAGCCTTTGGCGGAGGTGGTGTAAAACCCTTAGTTTTAAGACTCTCTACAAACTGTGTAGTCTCACCGCGCATGACTTCGTATCCTTTAGTACGGCGACTACCAAATACTTTGTCATAATCTACCGCAGTAGCTATATGCTCAGCAGACTGTATCTCATCTTGTACAACAGAAGGTATTCTATACGAATCATATGTACTATTGCCATGATGAGATAAACTACCATAAGAACTAGAATTAGTAACTGTAGCATTCCTGTTAGTATTTACGTCATTACTATTGGTTTCGTTATTGCGGAAATCAGCTCCATTATTAATTGTGCCATTTATATAAGAAGATGATTCTCGTTCGTATCGCTCATGGAGAGGATTATTTAAGGCGTTTAAAATACCATGATAAACAGCTTTAAATATTATCTTATCATCTGAGAATTTTACTTCACTCTTTCGTGGATGAACGTTAATATCAACCATACCAGCAGGTACAGTAATATTAAGTACCACTAAAGGATGACCGTTTTTAGGTAATAATGCATGGTAAGCATTATCGATAGCCTTCATTATTGTTTTATCGGAAATAACACGGTTATTAACGATAATAGTTTGCCAAATTCTTGTACTTTTAAGAAGTGTTGGTTTACTCACTACACCATCGATATAAATAGAGTCACTTTCATAAGCAACAGTGAAAATATCATCTTTCGTTTTATAGCCATATAATGCGGCTACCGTATCACCAATATTGCCATTTCCAGGAGTAATAATAGCCACACGATCATCTACGATGAGTTTAAAAGAAATATGGGGGTTACTAAGGGCCAGTTTGCCTACAATATCTTGAATTTTAGAAGATTCGGTACGCTCTGTTTTCAAAAATTTGCGACGGGCTGGCGTATTATAAAACAAATCTCTAATTTCAATTGTCGTACCAGGTGCCGCACCATAAGGAATACAATCGGTGAACGTACCACCATCTACGGTAATACGAGTGCCCAAATCTGAGTCAGCTTTACGTGTAGTCAAAGAGAAATGAGATACAGAGGCAATACTAGCCAAAGCCTCACCACGAAAGCCGAGGGATGCTATATCAAATAAATCCTCTACCTGTTGTATTTTAGAGGTAGCATGACGTAAAATTGCAAGGCGTGCATCTTCCTCTGTCATACCGATACCATTATCGGTAATCCTCATGTAAGCTACACCGCCATCGCCGATTTCAACCTCAATATTAGTGGCGGACGCATCAATGGAGTTTTCAATGAGCTCTTTAATAACTGATGCGGGACGTTCCACAACTTCACCAGCAGCTATCTTATTGATTGTGGTTTCATCCAATACATGAATGGTTGCCATTATTTCCCGCCTCCTTTACGAGCCTCCTCTTGTAGTTCATATAATTTATTTAATGCTTCTATAGGTGTCATACTCATTACATCTACTTCTAGCAAGCTATCAACTACTGAATGAGTAAATAAGTTACCTAGTGGAGAATCACTAACCTGTTTAGCGGCTGGTTTAACTACATTAGTGGATTGACCTCCTACAACACGATTGTTTAAATCACTAGCATCATGACTTTGGTCTTCTAAGGATTCTAAAATCACTTCTGCTCGTTTTAGTACAGAATTAGGTAAGCCAGCTAATCTGGCTACATGAATACCATAACTACGATCTGCACCACCTTTAATGATGCGTCGCAAGAATGCAACGTCCTTACCTTTTTCTTTTACTGCAACAGTATAATTCTTTAATTTACTATAGCTTTCCTCTAAACAGATTAGCTCATGATAATGTGTAGCAAATAATGTTTTACCATGAATATGCTTACAAATATGCTCAACTACAGCTTGGGCAATACTCAATCCATCAAAGGTACTCGTACCACGACCTATTTCGTCGAGAATAATCAAGCTATTGTGTGTGGCATTTTCTAATATATATGCTACCTCTTTCATTTCTACCATGAACGTACTTTGACCAGTAGAAATATCATCGCTTGCACCTACGCGCGTAAAGATACGATCTACAGGTGAAATAGATGCTTCACGAGCAGGAATGAAGGAACCAATTTGAGCCATAATCATTAAAATTGCCGCTTGACGCATATACGTTGATTTACCGGCCATGTTAGGTCCTGTAATGAGCAAGAACTCCTCATCATCATGATTTAAAACGATATCATTCGGTACAAAGACCTCACGTTTTAAGAATTTTTCAATAACAGGATGACGACCATCGCGAATATTAATTTGTCCATTCATTACAATGGTAGGACAAATATAATTCTCTTCATAGCCTACAAGTGCTAAGGAAGCTAATACATCAAGCTCAGCAAGAGCACGAGCTGTCTCTTGTACATCTTTTATAACGAGTTTAATATCATTTCGTAATTGTTGATATAGTTCATGTTCTAATGCGATTATCTTGTCTTTAGCACTGAGAATTTTGATTTCAAACTCTTTTAATTCCGGTGTAATATAACGCTCTGCATTGGCTAAGGTTTGTTTTCGAATGAAATAATCCGGTACTTGTTCAGATTTACTATGAGATACTTCGAAATAGTAACCAAACACTTTATTATAGCCAGTTTTAATTTTAGATAAACCGGTAGCCTCTTTAATATCAGCTTCCATCTTGGCTAACCATTGTTCGCTATTCGTAGCCAATGAACGTAGTTCATCTAAATCCGGATTAAAACCATCTTTAATAACTCGACCCTCTTTTAATGTCAGTGCAGGCTGATCAGCAATAGCACGACATAATAGATCATATATATCTTTATGATCTTGAATACGATCATTGATAGAAGTTAATGATAAACTGGCACATGTACTTAATACATTTTTAATATCTGGTAAAACAGCTAATGATTCACGAAGTGCTGTTAAGTCCCTTGGGGACACAGATCCAGTTTCTACACGCCCTACAATACGCTCAAAATCATAAATGCAATCCAGTAAGCTACGGATATGGGAACGTTCTGCACCACGTGTAATCAGTTCTGCTACAGCGGCTTGTCTACGCTGAATTTGATTAACATCCGTCAATGGACTTTCGAGCCATTGTTTTAATAGACGTGCACCCATTGGTGTCAACGTACGATCAAGTACATCAAGTAATGTACCTTTTTGACCACCATCACGTAAGTTATGAGTAATCTCTAAATGACGCAAAGAAGATGTATCTAAAATCAAACGATTTCCGACACTCAATTGATGAACATAGTTAATGTGAGAAATTTCAGACTTAATGATATCCTCTAAATATAAGAGCATATAGCCCAAAGCTTCCCATACATCCTCTTCCATGAGACCTAGATCACCAAAGTGAGTAACAGACTTTTCCGCTACTTCGCGCTGTGTATGATATGTACTAAATGGAGATAATACAATATTACTGAATTGATTATCCATAAAGTCTTTTATATCTTGCGGTAATACTGTTCCCTCAGGCAATATAATTTCACTTGGACGATACATGCTGAGAGCATCAAACATATCGCTTCGTTTTTCACAATCAGTAATGCGATGCCAAATAACTTCCCCTGTAGATACATCAGAAAATACAAGTATCCATGCATCTTTTACCATATAAAATAACGATAAAAAGTTATTTGACCGTGCATCATTACCATTTTCAGTCATTACAGTCCCTGGTGTAATGACCTTAATAACGTCACGCTTAACGATGCCCTTAACTGCTTTAGGGTCTTCTAATTGTTCACAAATAGCAACCTTATAGCCTTTTTTTACCAAAGTTTCTATATAGCTTTCAGCAGCATGAAAAGGAACGCCACACATCGGTGTGCGTTCCTCATCTCCTGTTGGGCGACCGGTTAAGGTTATATTAAGTTCACGAGACGCAATTAATGCATCATCATTAAATAATTCATAAAAGTCACCTAAACGAAAGAACAGTAATTCTTCAGAATATCTAGATTTAATATCTAAATACTGCTCCATCATAGGTGTTTGCTTTTTTGCCATACTTACCCCTTTTGTATTGTACCGTAGCAAACCCAAGTTTGTGCTTTATCAATATAGGCTGGTACGGTTTCGCCAATTGATAAAGAGTCGTCTTTCGGGAATAATACCATTTTATTGCCCGATGTGCGACCAAACCACATATCTTCATCACGAGGACTTGGCCCCTCTACAATAATATCAAACACTTGCCCTTCCATAGGTTTATTTAGTTCATAAGAGATTTCATTTTGCACATCCATCAATGTTTGTAAACGTACACGTTTAACCTCTTCTGGAACTTGATCATCCATAGTCGCTGCTGGCGTTCCAGAACGTTTAGAATAAATGAATGTATAAGCCATATCATAGCGTACATCTTTTAACAATTGTAATGTAGCTTGGAAATCTTCCTCTGTTTCCCCTGGAAAACCTACGATAATATCTGTAGTAACTACTACATCTTTAATCTTCTCACGACAGTAAGAAAGTAATTCTTTGTAATGTTCTACCGTATAATGACGGTTCATTTTCTTCAAAATACGGTCTGAACCTGATTGAATTGGTAAATGTAAATGGGTAACGATATTAGAGGAACGCCCAAGTGCATCTATCATAGATTTAGTCATATCTTGAGGATGACTTGTCATATAGCGAATACGTTCAATTCCTGGAATACCATCGAGGGCATCAACTAATGTACCAAAATCAGTACCATCTTTGAAATCTAAACCGTAAGAGTTTACATTTTGTCCCAATAACGTGATTTCTTTAAACCCTTTTGCACCTAGTTCAGTAACCTCTTTTACAATGGCTTCTACAGGACGACTTATCTCTCTACCACGAACGTGAGGAACAATACAATAGGTACAGAACTTATTGCAACCATTCATAATAGGTACCCATGCATAAAAGGTGCCATTAGGTTTCGCTTCCAATTCAGGTAGTACAGAATTATCCATATCCACATTGATTTGATGTGTATGACCGCGTTGAACCTCTTCAATCATTTCATTAATATGTTGAATATTATGAGTACCTAAGACAATATCAATATGTGGAGCCCGTTTAAACATTTCCGCTTGATTCTTCTGAGCCATACAACCTGTAACAGCAAGAATCAAGTTTTTGTTTTTTCTCTTCAGTCTCATTAGCTCACCTATGCGGCCATAGACTTTAGTTTCTGCATTCTCACGCACTGCACAAGTATTTAACAAAATTAAATCTGCAGTTTCTACGTCCTCTGTAGGTGTATAGCCTACAGATTCTAACTGATGCGATAAGCGCTCAGAATCAGCAGTATTCATTTGACAACCATAGGTGTAAATATAATAAGACTTCATTCTAACTCCTATACTTTAACAATCTTACGTTTTGTTTCTATAATATTCTTAACTTTTATAGACATACGTTCAATAGACATGCCTGTAATATACTCAATTTCATTTCGAACGGACTTTTGTACCTGTTGCATCAATGGTTTAACAGGATAACCATGTTCAATAACAACAGCCATATCTACAACTAAACCATTTTGGCCTTTGTCACTCTTTTTGAAAGAAATAACACTTGATTCATCAACACCAACAACTTTTTTTAAGCCATTGCGAATCAATTTGATAATTACATCATCATCGAAGGTAAGTCGTCCATAATAACTGAAAGCAGGACGAACCACAGAACGTTCAAATCCTTCTGAACCAATTTGCCCCAATGTATCTTGATCTTGTTTTTTCAATGTACGTCGACGCCACATGGTTTTAATTGGATCAATCAAATACCCTCTAAAGTGAGGTTTCAATTCCATTGTTGGAACTGGAATAATATGTTTACCTTCTTTAAGACGAGCATGTTGTGCTTTTTCAATTTCTTTAGGTGTAGCTACATCTTCAATGCGAATATATCGATCTGGATCTTGCAAGCCTAATGCTTTCGTAATTTTCTTTACCATATTATCGGATGTACCAATAATCATAAGCTTATTAGGATTAATTTTATCTAATTGTTCACGCACTGATTTTACTTGTACTTCATCTTGGAAAATAGCACGACGAACAGCTTTTAATCGGCTAGATTCTTTCTTTGCAGAAAAGCCAGCTACAATCTTATTATCATGAATTAAAATGCCATCATCGATGATACATTCAATATTATTTTCATGAGCAACTACGAGCGCACGATGGCTTTTACCAGTGCCACTACTACCTACAAATGCAACGACTTCCATAGTCAACCTCATTATTTATAACAAACTAATAAATTCTGATACATTTTCAGCGGATACCAAGTAATCGCCAAATTGATCTGGTGCTTTACCTGGAATACCATGATAATCAGAACCACCTGTAATAAACAAGTTATGTTCTTTAGCTAATGCTTTATATCGTTTCACATCATCATCGTTATGTTTAGTATGGTAAACCTCCATACCATCAAAATCATAGGCTAACATTTCTACTACATATTCATCACTAGTTACTAGTTTAGGATGGGCCATAACGGCAAGGCCACCAGCTTTATGAATAATATCAATAATATGCGGAACCTCAACCTTTACCTTAGGTACATAGCATGGGCTATCTTTTCGAAGAATACCTTTGAATACCTCATTAATATCCTTAGCATAACCACCATCAATTAATAACTGTCCAATATGTGGACGCCCATAAGCTTGCGTCTTAGGAAATTTTTTAAGTAAGTCATCTTTCGATATAACATACCCAGCATTATTACAACGTTTGATAATCTCATCAATCCGTTCTTCTCGTTTTGCTTTAAAATATTGAATAAAGTCTTTTAATTCTTGATTTGTTTCATCAAAACGATATCCCAGAATATGAATAGATTTATCTTTATAGTCAGCACTAAATTCACAACCATTAATAATTTTAATAGTTTTTTCCGGATCTAATTGCTTTTGAGCGGCACGCAATGCTTTTATGCCATCAATTTCGTCATGATCAGTTAAAGCC
>NZ_DXLG01000034.1 GCF_019414865.1 Veillonella sp. | reverse complement strand
GAGACAGATGTATACTAATCGGAAGCCAGGTGATGAGATGCAATTGAAAGATGTAGGGGAATTTAATTTCATTCGCCACATTCAAGATAATACGATATATGATCAAAGTACTGTGATTACAGGAATTGGTGATGATTGTGCTGTATATAGTGCTAAGGAAGAAACAGATCAATTAATTAGCACTGATACGATGGTGGAAGGGGTTCACTTTAGCTTTCACTATATAAAGCCCTATGATGTAGGTTATCGTCTCATGACGGCCAATTTGAGTGATATTGCTGCTATGGGTGGCACTCCTCGTCAAATTGTGCTATCTGTGGCGGCACCTGAATATGTTGATACGGCTATTCTTGATGAAGTTTATAGAGGCATAAAAGATCAATGCGCAAAATATCATCTTAATATACTTGGTGGGGATACGGTGCGTACGGAAGGGCCCATGGTGTGGACCGTAACAATTATTGGTGATGTTCCCAAAGGAACCGCTATTATGCGTAGTGGTGCGCAAGTAGGTGATATTGTGGGCATTACAAATTACGTAGGTTATGCTGCTACAGGTTTGGGCGCCTTATCATATAATTTAGATGGCTATCATATGACCAAGGTTGGTCATCAACGTCCAGATCCACAAATAGAATTGGGCCAAAAATTGAGACAATTAGGTATTCATAGTATGAATGATATAAGTGATGGTCTCGGTAGTGAATTAAATGAAATTGCATCGGCTAGCAATGTATCTATTGTCATAGAGGAAAAAGCTATTCCACTACATGAGGAGACTTATGAATTAGCTAAGTATTTGCAGACTAATCCAGTAGATTATGCATTGTATGGTGGCGAGGACTTTCAACTAGTATTCACGGCTCCTAAATCATTGCTTCCTAAATTAGAGAATTTAGCAGGCATTACAATAATTGGTGAAGTTGTATCTGGATCAGCCCAGGTGCAGATGGTAACACCGGATAAAACGATTAAGACCATAGAAGCGAAAGGATATAATCATTTTCATGAATCATAAGGCACAGGTTCAATTAGAGACTCATACAGTTGAAGATACACAACAATTTGGACAATTATTAGGAAAATGGGTCAAACAAAGTGGTGACCCTTTATGTATTGCCTTAATTGGTGATTTGGGGACCGGAAAAACACATCTATCCCAAGGCATTGCGAAAGGGTTTGGCGTTACAGAGGAGATTACTAGCCCTACGTTTGCCATCATGAATACTTACGATGTTGATAGAACACATTTATATCATTTTGATGTATATCGGTTGGATGATATAAGTGAATTAGAAAATATTGGCTTTTACGAATATACAGAGGACTGTGTATCCATTGTGGAGTGGGCTGATAAATTTTCTGATGAATTACCAGATGAAACATTATGGATATATCTGACTCGTATTGATGATACAAGCCGATCCATTACGTTAAGTAGTGATTATCTTACAAAAGATGATTTAGTAGATATAGGAGGCCCATATGTGGTTGGGAATTGAGACAAGTTCGTTCGTATCGAGTGTGGCCTTAATGGATGAAACAAACTTGATTGGTGAACTAACCATTCAAGCGGGATTAACTCATTCTGAGCAGCTAATACCTCACATCGACATGTTGTTGCGAGCCTCACAAGTAAAAAAGAATGAACTAAAAGGTATTATAGTTAGCATTGGTCCTGGTTCATTTACGGGATTGCGTATAGGTATGGGGACTGCAAAAGCTATGGCTTATGCCTTACAAATTCCATTGTATGGTGTGATGACCATGGATAGTTTGGCTCATAATGTTTCATATACAAATAGAACTATCTGTACTGTTATCGATGCTCAGAAAAAGCATGTATATGCTGGTCTATATCGATATGAAAACAATGAGCTAGTATGTAAAGAGGAACCGTTTGTTATTGCAGCTAGTGATTTATTAGAAAAGTTCCGAGAAACTAAGGAAGAGGTCTTATTCTTAGGTGATGGTATCAAGCGCATTGAAAAGCTTTTAGACGAAAACGATACTAATTTGACTATTCTAGATATTTCACAACGCATTCCTAAAGCCAGTTCTTTACTTTTAGCGGGACGCGACTTAGTTATCCGTGAAGAGATATGTGATCCAATGGATATGGTTCCTTATTATATCCGTCGTTCTGAAGCAGAGGTTTTATGGGAGGAACGACATAAGGATAATCCAGACATGTTAAACCAAAATCCTACAGTTGTTGTCACCGAAGCGGCAGGAGTAGAATAATGGAGATTCGGTTAGCTACTGTAGATGATGCTCAAGCCATTTATGATATAGAGCAACAGTCCTTTTCTGTTCCATGGAGCTTAGAATCTGTACTTGCTGAACTTGAAGGGGCCGATAATAAGTTATATATGGTTATTTGTGAAGAAAATCATATTGTGGGCTATGCTGGTGCTTGGCTTGTATACGATGAAGGACAAATCACGAATATTGCTATTTTACCTTCCGCCCGTGGTAAGGGATATGGCTCAAAACTTACTAAAGAATTAATAGATGAATGTTTGAATAGAGGGATGCATGAAATCTTCTTGGAGGTACGCATATCTAATTTACCTGCCTTGGCAATGTATAGAAATCTAGGATTTACTGTTAAAGGAATTCGCAAAGATTATTATTCAGAGCCAAAAGAGGATGCTTATATTATGTCTCTCGTTTCAGAGGAAATAGAATGAGTATTTACACATTAGCCTTGGAAAGTAGTTGCGATGAAACATCTGCATCCGTCCTAAAGGATGGGCGTACTGTTTTATCTAATGTAATTTCTAGCCAAGTGCCTATTCATAGAAAATTTGGTGGTGTTGTACCAGAAATCGCATCACGCCATCATATTGAACAAGTTATACCTGTCATAGATCAAGCATTGCGCGATGCAAATGTAACCTTACAAGATATAGACCATATTGGCGTTACCTATGGTCCAGGTCTAGTGGGCGCATTATTAGTTGGTGTAGCTGCTGCGAAGGGATTATCCTTTGCTACAGGTATTCCTTTGGTGCCGGTTCATCATATGGAAGGTCATATTTTTGCTAATTTCTTAGCCAATCCAGAATTGGAGCCTCCATTTTTAAGCCTCGTTGTGTCTGGTGGTCATACCATGTTAGTGCATGTAAAAGGCTATGAAGAGTTTGATATTCTTGGACAGACTCGTGATGACGCAGCGGGGGAAGCATTTGATAAAATTGCTCGTGTTATGGGGTTCCCTTACCCAGGTGGCCCTCATATCGATGCATTAGCTCTTGAAGGTAATCCAGATGCTATTGAATTTCCAAAGGCTTTGAGTGAGCCTGGAAATTTCGAATTTAGTTTTAGTGGCTTGAAATCTGCTGTGTTAAACTATTTAAATAGCAAGCAGCAAAAGAATGAACCTATAAATCAAGCAGACGTTGCAGCGTCCTTCCAAAAGGCGATTGTAGATGTATTAGTTGAGAAAACACGAGATGCAGCGCATACATTGGGGGAAACTCGTATTACCATAGCTGGCGGTGTTTCTGCTAATAAAGGTTTACAAACAGCATTACAAAAGATGTGCGAAAAAGAAGGATTTACCTATTACAAGCCTCATAAAATTTTGTCCACTGATAATGCAGCGATGATTGGTTGTCGCGCTTATTATATGGCCCAAGCCGGTAAATTCGCAGATTTAACATTGAATGCAAAACCAAGTGTTGAAATTGGTCATGTATCTTGGAAAGAGGATTAATCGTGGATATCGGTCAAGATATTTTAAATACAACACCATTAGGTCCATTACAAACCTCATTATTAGAGCATATTAGTAAACTTATATCCTTTGGCGAGTCATTGACCCGTCAAAGGATACAGATTTTTACACCCCTTCTAGAGTCCTCACAAGGTACTATGCATCATCGTGCCGATATGCTGTGTATTGAACGAAGTGACCAAGGTGTTATTACTCGACAGTTAAGAGGGAATAATACATGGCATTCTATGATGGAAAATGGACAACCGCTTATTGGGGTAGAACATGATCAACGACAACATGTTTTTCCTGTTGTAGATAATGGTGGTCGTATTATTGGGGGCATAGCTTTTACCGTGTCTCCGTCTATTAAGATAGAGCAATATGAGCAAGAGTATACCTTGTCAGATACGATGCAACGGCTCATGCTGACTGCTACGGATGAGCAAATACAATCGTATGAACCAATCTCATATTTTGACGGTTTAATTATCTTTGATGATTCTCATAGAATTCTGTATGGTAATGAGGCCGCTATACAACTAGTAGATTTGCTAGGATTTGACCGACGACTTGTGGGCTCATCAATTTATAGCAGTACCTTAAAAGTTTCAGCCATCCAACAAGTGTTAGATGATAGAACAATATATACTAGTGAAGAGATCTATCAAGATATGGTCATTCGTCAACATATGATTCCTATTGCTATGGGGCGTAATGAAACCCGTTGTTTCCTCGTGCTTCACGATTGTACCCGTGAAAGTAAACAGCAACAAGAGTTATTGGTAAAGAACTCGATTATTAAAGAGGTTCATCATCGTGTAAAAAATAATTTACAAACCGTAGCTGGATTGTTGCGTATGGAGGCTAGACGTTCTAGCTTGCCGGAGGTTAAACAAGCCTTGCAAGAGGGAATAAATCGTATTGAAAGTATGGCATTAGTTCACGATATTGTATCCCATTATGACGAGGATTATATAGGTATCCGATCAATTTATGACGAGCTATGTCGCTTATTGCGTATGAGTATGGTTCGACAAGACCAAGATGTTACGTTTACCTATAGTGGAGAGGATATGTTGATATCCTCTCATATGGCAAGTTATGTATCCCTCATAATTAATGAGCTAATTACCAATAGCCTTGAACATGGCTTAGATGGTAAAAATGGAGAGATTCGTTTAGCTGTTACAGATTCAGAGGAATATATTGTATTAGCTTTTTCTGATACGGGTAAAGGGTTGCCTCCAGAGTTTTCTATTAATTCTAACAAGCGATTAGGACTAACTATCATTAATAATTTAGTTACCCATGAGTTAAAAGGTAAACTATCTGTAGAAAATACAGATGTTGGTGTACTAGTAACAATACATATGAAGAAGGAGAAGTAAATGCGCGTTTTAATAGTGGATGATGAATCCCTTATACGTATGGATCTACGCGATATTATTGAATCCTGTGGTCATGAAGTTGTAGCAGAAGGCACTAATGGAGTGGAAGCCATTAAGCTTTGTAAAAAATATAAGCCTGATATTGTTCTAATGGATGTAAAAATGCCGGAGTTAGATGGCATCGAAGCAGCACGTCAAATTGGCTTTCACCATGAAGCACCAGTCGTACTATTAACAAGCTATAGTCAACAGGATTTAATTGATAAGGCTAGAGAATCTGGCGTATATGGCTATTTAATAAAACCTGTACGTGAAGAGCAATTAGTTCCCACCTTAGAAATGGCATTAGGCCGTTATCATAGTGATGCTCAGCTACGTGAAAAAATGGCAGAATTAGAACAGTCATTAGAAGATCGTAAAATCATTCAAAAGGCTACCGGTATATTGATGGAGCTATACTCTTTATCTGAAGAGGAAGCGTACAATCGCATTCGTGCCCTAAGTATGAAGAAACGTGATAGTATTGTTAATATCTGTAAGGCATTAATTAATCAAGTTTCTAAATAGATGAAAAGACTAGTATAAGGATAAAACTTATACTAGTTTTTTTGTGTCTAACATCAAATAAAAACTAAAAAGTCAAAAAATCAAAATTTCTGCTTGCATTTATTTTGACATCGGTTATAATAATACATGTAATTAGCACTCGGTAACTTAGAGTGCTAATAAATTGTAAATAATAACTAGTAAATAAGGAGTGACATCATATGTTAAAACCATTAGCTGACCGCGTTCTTATCCGTTTAGAAGCAAAAGAAGAAAAAACTAAAAGTGGTATTTTCCTTCCTGATACAGCAAAAGAAAAACCTCAAGAAGGTGTAGTAGTAGCTGTAGGTGCTGGTAAAGTTTATGACAATGGTCAACGTGTAGCTCCAGAAGTTAAAGTTGGCGATACTGTTATGTTCGCAAAATATGCAGGTAGCGAATTAGAAATCGATGGCGCTACTCATTTGATCATTAGCGAACGCGATATCTTAGCAGTATTATAATAGCTAACTTATAGCTTTATCAGGCTAACTATACTATTGATATATTACTTATTGCTTTAGGGCATATAATTCATTACATTGGATAGTGTTACTATCTAGGAGGTAATACATATGGCAAAAGAAATCTTGTTTAATGAAGAAGCTCGTCGCGCATTAGGCCGTGGCGTTGATCAATTGGCAAATGCTGTAAAAGTTACATTAGGACCAAAAGGCCGTAATGTTGTATTGGATAAAAAATTCGGTTCTCCAACAATCACAAACGATGGTGTAACAATTGCTCGTGATATCGAACTTCCAGATCCATTTGAAAACATGGGTGCTCAATTAGTTAAAGAAGTTGCTACTAAAACTAATGACGTAGCAGGTGACGGTACTACTACTGCAACTGTATTGGCACAAGCTATGATTCAAGAAGGTATGCGCAACGTAGCAGCTGGTGCTAACCCAATGATCTTGAAAAAAGGTATTGAAACAGCAGTAAAAACTTTGGTAGAAGAAATTAAAAAACGCTCCATTAAAGTTTCTGGTAAAGCTGAAATCGCACAAGTTGCTAGCGTATCTGCAGCTGATGAAGAAATTGGTGGTTTGATTGCTGAAGCTATGGAAAAAGTTGGTAACGACGGCGTTATCACTGTAGAAGAATCCAAAGGCTTGCAAACAGCATTAAACGTAGTAGAAGGTATGCAATTCGACCGCGGTTACATTTCCCCATACATGGTAACTGATCCTGACCGTATGGAAGCAGTTATGGATAACCCATACATCTTGATTACTGACCGTAAAATTAGTGCTATCGCAGATATGTTGCCAACACTTGAAAAAGTTGTAAAAGTAGGTAAAGAACTTCTTATCATCGCTGAAGATGTAGAAGGTGAAGCATTGGCTACATTGGTAGTAAACCGCTTACGTGGTACATTCAAAGCTGTAGCAGTTAAAGCTCCTGGCTTCGGTGACCGTCGTAAAGCTATGCTTGAAGATATTGCTATCTTGACTGGTGGTACTGTAATTACTGAAGATATGGGCCGTAAACTTGATTCTGTAGAACTTACAGATCTTGGTACAGCTCGTCAAGTTCGTATCACTAAAGATGAAACTACAATCATCGATGGTGTAGGCGATAAAGATGTTATCGCTAAACGCGTTAGCCAAATCCGTGCACAAGTAGAAGAAACAACTTCTGAATTCGACCGTGAAAAATTACAAGAACGTCTTGCTAAATTGTCAGGTGGTGTTGCAGTTATCGAAGTAGGTGCTGCTACAGAAGTTGAAATGAAAGATAAAAAACTTCGTATCGAAGACGCATTGAACGCAACTCGCGCTGCTGTTGAAGAAGGTATCGTAGCTGGTGGTGGTACTACATTCATCGACATCATCCCTGCATTGAACACATTGGAAGCTACTGGTGATGTTCAAACTGGTATCAACCTTGTTAAACGTGCAGTAGAAGAACCTCTTCGTCAAATCGCTTACAATGCTGGTCTTGAAGGCTCCGTTGTAGTTGAAAAAGTTAAAAATACTGAAGCTGGCGTTGGCTTCAATGCTTTGACTGAAGAATACATCGACATGGTAAAAGCTGGTATCGTGGATCCTGCAAAAGTTACACGTTCTGCTCTTCAAAATGCTGCATCCATTGCATCTCTTGTATTGACTACTGAAACAATCGTAGCTGACAAAGTAGAAGAAAATGCTGCAGTTCCTGCAATGCCTCCAATGGGTGGCATGGGCGGTATGATGTAATCAACTGCTTAGCGCATAATCTATAAGATTTAGAATAATCCTAATGAATTATGAACTATATGTTCACTTTTTCATTAGGATTATTTTTGTATTTATCTAAATCAGCTATATGAGGATTATCAAATCGATAAAATTGATTTTGTATACAATATATGTTATAATTCTATAGAATTTAATATTGAGTCTAGTTTGACACGGTAGTTACTGACCTTTATAATATGGTTATCGAATTATTTCGATGTTGTTTAACCTGAAAGAAGGATTACTATGTTGAGCTTTATTTTTAAAAGTAAACCTAATTATGTTAATTTTGGCCTCTTAGTTTATCGTTTGGCACTTGGTATTTCCATGTTTTATCATGGATATTTAAAGTATTTGAGCGGTGCTGAAGGCCTTTATAAAGTTGGAGCTATGTTGGCACCATTAGGTGTACCTGGTGGTTATGAAATATTAGGTACTATGGCAGCATATGCTGAAATGATAGGCGGCGTACTTATAGCAATTGGTCTATTTACACGGATTGGATCACTGCTACTTATTGGTACATTAGCAGTGGCCACAGTATTAAATCTTAGTGGCAGCTTCTTTAGTTGGGACTATCCATCTCAAATGGGCTTTGGTGCACTTATGTTATTCTTCGCAGGTGCAGGTCGCTATAGCCTAGATAAAGCTTTATTTAAATAATAATTAGGATAATAGACTCGTCGATTGATGAGTCTTTTATTTGTGTAGCGAGGTTATTATGAATACAAAAACAGTTCCGTTTACAGCTGAACAATTAGAAAATATTATTGCCCAATATCCAACACCATTTCATATTTACGATGAAGAAGGTATCATTGAAAATATGAAATCTTTCATCGATGCATTTTCTTGGAATAAAGGGTTTAAACAATATTTTGCTGTAAAAGCGACTCCAAATCCATATATTATGCGTGTGTTACAAAAACTTGGAGTAGGTGCAGACTGCTCTTCCTTGGCAGAGTTGATGCTATGCGAAAAAGTGGGCATTACAGGTCATGACATTATGTTCACATCTAATGACACACCTTATGTGGAATATAAAAAAGCACTAGAAATGGGTGCTATTATCAACCTAGATGATATTACTCATATTGAATATTTAGAAAAAAATCATGGTTCTTTGCCTGATACGTTCTGCGTTCGTTATAACCCAGGCTCCTTAAAAGAAGGGGGCAATACAATTATTGGCCTTCCTGAAGAAGCTAAATACGGTATGACTCGTGAACAAATTTTTGAAGCCTACAAACAACTACAAGCAAAAGGTGTAAAACACTTTGGTATCCATACAATGGTTGTTTCTAATGAACTTGATATCGATGGCTTAGTTGGCACGGCTGAACTTTGCTTTAATCTTGCCGTAGATATTAAAAATGAGCTTGGCATCAATGTTGAGTTTATCGATCTTGGTGGTGGCGTAGGTGTTGCTTATAAACCAGAACAAACACCTGTAGACTTCAAAGCGCTTAGTAAGGGTGTAGAAGAGGCTTACAATAGAATTCTCGTAGCTAATGGTCTTGGTGATGTAGCATTAGCTTATGAATGTGGTCGTATGGTTACAGGTCCATTTGGTTACCTAGTTTCTACAGCGATTCACAAAAAAGATATTTATCGTCATTACATTGGTCTTGATTCTTGCATGGCAAATCTTATGCGTCCAGCATTATATGGTTCTTATCACCATATTACTGTAATGGGTAAAGAAAATGCGCCTAAGGACCATGTATATGATGTAACGGGCTCCTTATGTGAAAATAACGATAAGTTTGCTATCCAACGTGAATTGCCAAAAATTGATATTGGTGATCGTATCATCATTCATGATGCTGGTGCACATGGTCATTCTATGGGCTTTAACTATAATGGTAAATTGCGTTCTGCTGAGTTGTTATTACATAAAGATGGCTCTGTTACACAAATTCGTCGTGCTGAAACATATGATGATTTGTTTGGCACTCTCGATTTCTCCAACCTATAATTTAATATTGAGAATCGAATAGGATGAGAATGAATATTATTAAAAGCCTATCAATATATGTAATATATGATATTCTTTTAATTCCTGTATATTTTAGTAGGAATATCTTGCTATCATTTAGATAAGAATGTATAATAATTGTAGATTGTTATGCACATACTTGCTAAGTTGGCGAGAATTACGGCGGTATTCACGTTAGTGCGTACCGCCTTTTTATATGTGTCAGTATATACGTTTTACATATAACGATTGTATGCCTCGATATTGAGGATACATAATAAAAAGGAGTGAATATTTTGGCTGAATTACTTCAGATAAAAGATTTAAAGGTATCCGTTGAAGATAAACAAATCTTGAAAGGTATCAACTTAACAATTAATAAAGGTGAAATTCACGTTGTAATGGGCACAAATGGTGCAGGTAAGTCTACACTTGCTAATGCTATCATGGGTAACTCTACATATACTGTAGACAGCGGCTCCATTATTTTTGATGGTAAAGATATTACAGAAGATGCAGTAAACGATCGTGCAAAAGCTGGTATTTTCATGTCCTTCCAAAACCCAATTTCTATTCCTGGTATCACTGTAGAAAACTTTATTCGTACAGCAAAATCTACAATTACTGGCGAAAATGTACGTGCCTTATCCTTCAAAAAAGAATTGAAAGAAAAAATGGATGAATTATCCTTTGATTTGTCCTATGCACAACGTTATGTAAATGAAGGTTTCTCCGGTGGTGAACGCAAGAAAAATGAAATTCTTCAAATGTCCATTTTGAATCCTAAATTGGCTATTCTTGATGAAACTGACTCCGGTCTTGACGTAGACGCAGTTCGTATCGTATCCGAAGGCGTACAACGTTTCCACAACGAAGACAATGCTGTATTGATCATCACTCACCACAACCAAATCTTGCAAAAATTAAAACCTGACTATGTTCATGTATTGATCAACGGTAAGATCGTTAAAACTGGTGATGATTCTCTTGTACGTGAAATCGAAGAAAAAGGTTACGACGCATACAAAGCATTAGCATAGGAGGCACAATGGAAGAAAGAAAGAAAACCCAAGTCGCGGATATGGACCGTGGTGTCTATGATATTAAGAATGACTTTGAATATTCTTATATTTCTGATGCCGGTTTAACAGAAGATATTATCCGTGAAATTTGGTCTAATAAAAATGAACCTGAATGGATGCTTGACTTCCGTTTGAAATCTTTAGAAATCTACAATCGTATGGGGATTCCAAACTGGATTCCTGATATTTCTGGCTTAGATATGGCTAATATCCATACTTATGTTAAGCCTAAAGTAGATATGAAAGAAAACTGGGACGAAGTTCCAGAAGAAATTAAAAGCACCTTTGACCGCTTAGGTATTCCAGAAGCAGAAAAAACATCTCTTGCTGGTGTTGGTGCACAATATGACTCTGAAGTTGTTTACCACAGTATTCAAGAAGATCTTGTTAAACAAGGTGTTATCTATACTGATATTGAAACAGCATTACATGAGCATGAAGAAATCGTAAAAAAATACTGGATGACATTGATTCCACCTACAGACCATAAATGGGCTGCTCTTCATGGTGCAGTTTGGTCTGGCGGTTCCTTCGTATACGTTCCAGCAGGCGTACAAGTAGAGATTCCATTGCAATCTTACTTCCGCTTGAATGCACCAGGTGCTGGTCAGTTTGAACATACTATGATTATTGTAGAAGAAGGTGCTAAATTGCACTTTATCGAAGGTTGCTCTGCTCCTAAGTATGACGTATCTAACCTTCATGCTGGCGCTGTTGAATTGTTCGTTAAAGACAATGCTACATTGCGTTACTCTACAATTGAAAACTGGTCCAAAAATATGTACAACCTTAACACAAAACGTTGTGTAGTAGGTAAGAATGGTACAATCGAGTGGGTATCTGGTTCCTTTGGTTCCCGAGTTTCTTGCTTGTATCCAATGAGTATTCTTAACGGTGAAGGTGCGCATGCTGAATTTACAGGTGTAACATTCGCTGGTGAAGGCCAATTCCTTGATACAGGCTGTAAAGTGGTACATAATGCACCATATACAACAAGTAACGTAAACTCTAAATCCATCTCTAAATCCGGTGGCGCTGCAATTTACCGTGGCCTTTTGAAAATTGGTCCTAAAGCTGAACATTCTAAAGCAACAGTTTCTTGTGAATCCTTGATGCTTGATGCTGAGTCTCAATCTGATACAATCCCAGCAATTATCGTAGAAAACGATAATGTGGATTTAGGTCATGAAGCAAAAATCGGTCGTATTTCCGATGAAGCAATTTTCTACCTTATGACTCGTGGTATCAGCGAAGAAGAAGCACGTGCTATGCTTGTTCGTGGCTTCGTAGAGCCAATTTCTAAAGAATTGCCACTAGAATATGCAGTAGAAATGAACAATCTAATCAATCTTGAATTAGAAGGTTCTATCGGTTAAGGAGGAATTATGAGCGAATTACTATTTAATGAACTCCCTAGACCGACATTCAGATGGTTACGCGTTAATCATACTGTAAGCTCTCTAGCTGGAGAAGATGCAGCGGTACAATCCATCGCTGTAGAAGCGAATAAAAATATACTTTCACCATTACCTGCTGGTGCAGCATTGCTAGATGGTAATTATGAAGGGGCTAATAAAGAAGCTGTTCAACTATTAGTTGAAAAAGCAGAAGGCTATGCCATCAATGTACCTGCTAAGGCGAAAGAAGTTGTAGGTATCCGCATTGATGCTAATGCTCGTGTGGCAAATCGTTTCCAATTTATCGTTGGGGAAGGTGCTGAATTAGAAGTACAATTCTATGTAACTGGTTCTGGCGATGCATTGACAAATGTTAGCTATTTAAACGAATATGATGTTAAAGAAGCTGGTAAAGTTGTAGTGAAAAAGGTAAATCTTTTACCTGAACATGTACAACATATCGAGCATAGATACACTAAATTAGAAGATAAAGCAGATGTAGAATACATCAATATTGAAATTGGTGGTAGTGAAAACATCTTGAATTACTATCATGATTTAGTAGGTCAAGAATCTTGTATGATTCATGATATTGCTTATCTTGGTAATAAAGAGCAAAAATTTGATATTTCTATGGTTATGAGTCATGGTGGTAAAAAGTCCTACAGTGATATTCATACCTTAGGTGCTCTTAGCGGTAATTCTAAAAAATCCTTCCGTGGTACCCTTGATTTTCTTCATGGTGCAACTGCAGCTGAAGGCGCGGAAGAAGATACTTGCTTGTTGTTAGACCCTACTGTAAAATCTATTTCTTTGCCACTATTATTGTGTAAAGAAGATAATGTAGTTGGTAACCATGCAGCAAGTGCAGGCCAAATTGATCATAATAAATTGTTCTACATCATGAGCCGTGGCTTTAGTGAAGTAGAAGCAAAACATATTATTGTTGAATCTATGATTCGACCTATTATTGATCGCATTGGTGATGAAACGATTGAAGAAGCAGCATTAGCAGCTGTACGTAATAAAATTTAAAGAGGCGTTTTTATGAGACCAATTGCAGAAGCATACAAAGACTTTCCTATATTACATAAAGAGCATAATGGGCACCGTGTTATCTATTTAGATAGCGGTGCTACTGCACAAATTCCACAGTCCGTAATTGACCGTGTTGTGGAACATATGACACAACGTAATGGTAATCCTCATCGTGGTTCTCATATTTTGGCTATTGAAGCATCTGAAGACTATGAAAATGCACGGGATCGCGTAGTTGAATTTATCAATGCTCGCGAACGTGAAGAAGTCGTGTTTACACGTAATAGTACGGAATCTATGAACTTGATTGCCCACAGCTATGGTCTTCATAATGTGAAAAAAGGTGACAAGATTGTCATTACTGTTGCTGAACATCATGCGAATCTTGTAACATGGCAATATGTAGCAGAACAAACAGGGGCAACCTTAGAATATATGTACCTTGATGAACATGGTCATTTAAAAGACGGTGAAATCAATAAAATTGATGAAAATACTAAAATCGTCGCTTTTGCTCATGTTAGTAACGTGCTTGGGATGGAGTTCCCTGTTAAAGAATTAACTGAAAAAGCACATTCCGTAGGTGCTGTAGTAGTTCTAGATGGTGCTCAATCTACACCTCATAAAAAAATCGACGTTCAAGCATTAGATTGCGATTTCTTCGTATTCTCTGGCCATAAAATGTGTGCATCCCAAGGTATTGGTGTACTCTATGGTAAACGTGAATTATTAGAAGCTATGCCTCCATTCTTATTGGGTGGGGACATGATTGAATATGTAAAAGAACAAACTGCTACATTCAATGAGCTTCCATACAAGTTCGAAGCTGGTACTCCAAATGCTGATGGTGCCGTTTCCTTGCATGCAGCTATTGATTATTTAGAATCTTTTGGCATGGAAGCTATTGAAGCTTATGAAGAGGAACTAGTAGCATATATTCTTCCTAAGATTGTTGCATTGCCACATGTTCACGTAATTGGCTCCCAAAATCCTAAGGAAAAACATGGCGTAATTGCATTTACAGTAGATGATGTACATCCTCATGATGTAGCTACAATTTTAGATTCTAAGGGCATTTGTGTTCGTTCTGGTCACCACTGTGCACAACCATTAGGTGCATTTTACAACGTATCTGCATCCACTCGTCTAAGTATGTACCTATATACTCGTAAGGAAGATTTAGATGCTTTCCTTGAAGTATTAAAGACGGTTCGTTCAGTAATGGGTTTTAAAGATTAGGAGATTTACCATCAATGGAAATGGATCAATTATATACGGAACTTATTTTGGAACATAACCAAGATAAGCGTAATAAACATGAATTAGCTCATTTTACAAATTCTGAGCATGGCCATAACCCAAGTTGTGGTGATGACCTAACATTGCAACTCAATGTGGAAGATGGCATTATTAAAGATGCTGCATACACAGGTTCTGGTTGTGCTATTAGCCAAGCATCTGCATCTATGATGATTGATATCATCAAGGGCAAATCCGTTGAGGAAGCTCTTCGTTTGGTAGAAATTTTCTTAGGCATGATCAAAAAAGAGATTACCGATGAAAATGAGTTAGAAGAATTAGAAGATGCTATGGCATTACAAAATATTTCTAACATGCCAGCACGTGTTAAATGTGCAGTTCTTGCATGGCATACATTGAAAGAGGCTTTAAAGAAATAATATGAAGAAAACTATATTATTTGATTTAGATGGAACTTTAACGGATTCTCAAGAAGGTATTCTTAAAAGCATTAAATTTGCATTGGAACATTTTGGTTATGATGTACCTGATGAAGAAACATTACAATTATTCTTAGGACCACCATTGGTAGATGCGTTCCAAGAACATTGTGGTATGACCTTTGAGCAAGCGGAAGAAACATACTTTAAATTCCGTGAACGGTATGGTACCATCGGTAAATTTGAAAATAAAGTATATCCGAATATTGTAGACTTATTAGCCAAATGTAAAACTGAACAATATACTATAGCTGTAGCGACTGCAAAACCAGAACATTATGCTAAAGATATTCTAGACCACTTTGAATTGTCACCATACTTTGATGTCATTGTAGGTGCAAATTACGAGGCTGGTTTATTGCATAAGAAAGAGATTCTTGAAAAGGCTCTTACCCTTTGTGGTAACCCATTGACCGATGATAACGGTCGTCGCTTGGCATTTATGGTTGGGGATCGCAAGTATGATGTAGAGGCAGCTAATGAACTTGGCTGTATCTCTATTGGTGTTACTTATGGTTATGGTACAGAAGCTGAACTAAAAGAAGCTGATGCAGAATACATTTGTGATGATGTTGATGAAATTGGTGATGTTCTTGACCTTGAAGAAATGATGGTTCGTAGATAAGCTATTATAAATAAAATATCAACCTTAAAAGGGCTAGAGGAATTTCCTCTAGCCCTTTGGCATCTATCTACAAAAGGACTAACCTATAGGTTAGTCCTTTTGTGTTATTTTTTTAGGCCGCTTTTTTTAGCTAATGTTTTGATAACCTTAGCACTTTGTTTTTTCAACTTGCCGCCTGTTTGTTTGAGTTGGATACGTGTACGAGAAACACGACCGAGTGTAGTAATCTTAGTTTTGCGACGTGGCTTCATATCACGTTCGTTACCAAAGTCGCCACGTTGTACACTTGTTGCTTTTACCTTTTCAGCTCTAAAAGATTTACGTAATGCTTTCATAATCAATGTAAGCGGTAAGGATTGCTCAAAAGAATACAAATCAACAGCCACATAGCCTAGAGCAGGATATGTGTGCAATGTAAAGTGAAAGCCTGGTGCAACAGATAGGAGGGCGATCTCCTCGTCCATAACTTGACAACTGATTTCATCAACATCAAGGTCAGCTAAATCAAATGCAGTTGCTACACTTTCTTGTACAGCTGTAGCGGATGAGATTGCATCTTCATCGCAGGAATATAAATCAATTAACAGTTCTTGTCCTAATGCTTCTGCCATAACAACACCTTCTTTCATAAAAATATATCTCATTTATTATACCTATAATTTAAGATTAAGTCCAATTATAGGGGGATGTATTAAAAGGTCAAATGTATAGTATAGAAATTTGACCTTTATATTGACTAAAGTCAAAAAGTCAAATATAATAGATATATGTAAAAAGCAAATAGTCAAAATATATATTAAATAAAATGTTAAAGAGGTGTTTTTTATGAGTATGATAGCTGATAAAATAGAAAAGT
>NZ_DXLG01000033.1 GCF_019414865.1 Veillonella sp. | reverse complement strand
ATTTATAGTACAATATATTGTATATGATTATGTCTTTTTTGAGGCATTAAGTATTGTAAATTTGTAATCACTCATTGATATATAGGCCGTAGGTCATCTAGGAGGTATAGTCTTGGCAAAGGTAGGATTGATTGCAGGCATTGGTGTTTTGCCTGTAGAATTCATGCGCGCTGCTCATGTATTAGGTCATGAGGTAGTGGTTATCGGTGTAGTTCCAGATGTAGACCCGGCTTTAAAGGCTGAGGCTGATGCCTTCTATGATATTGGTGTTGCCAAATTAGGTAAGATTTTTAAAACCTTGAAAAAAGAAGGCGTTGAAGAATTAACTATGTTAGGTAAAGTGACTAAGGAAATTCTCTTCAAAGGTCTTACATTCCCTGATTTAAAAACATTAGGTGTTCTTAAACGCCTTAAAAATCGTAAAGATGATACGATCATGCTCGCTATCGTAGATGAAATCGAACGAGAAGGGTTTAAAGTGTTAGATCAAACTGTATACCTTAAACCATTTATGCCAAAGGTGGGGGTGCTTTCAAAAACACAGCCTACTGATGAACAATGGGCAGATATTTGCTTTGGCTTTGAACTAGCTAAGCAAATGGGTGGACTTGATATTGGTCAAACAGTAGTTGTAAAACATAAAGCGGCTATGGCTATTGAAGCTATTGAGGGCACTGATAAGTGCATTTTGCGCGGTGGTGAATTAGGTCGTGGCGATGCGGTTGTGGTTAAAACGGAAAAGCCAAATCAAGATGTTCGTTTTGATGTTCCTGCTGTAGGGATAAAAACATTAATGTCCATGATTGATAGTGGGTGTAAAGTCCTTGCTGTAGAGGCTGAAAAGACTATTTTTGTTCAACAACAAGATGTACTAGATTTGGCAAACCGTCATGGTATTGTTATCTGTGCTGTTGACCAAGAGTTTGTAGATTCCAGAAAGGATGCATAATGAAAGTCATGTTTTCTGCCGGTGAAGCATCCGGTGATACTCATGCAGCCAGTGTTGCTAATGCACTGAAAGAAATAGATCCTTCGGTTGACATGTTTGGTATGGGCGGTACCTTGATGGAACGCGCTGGTGTTCGCATCGTATATGATATTAAAAATTTAGGCGTTATTGGGATTGTAGAGATTGTAAAATCACTCCCGAAATTCTTTAAACTTCGCACCTACTTAAAACGTGTCATGATGAAGGAAAAACCAGATATTCTAGTTTGTGTAGATTACCCTGGTTTTAATATGAAACTTGCAGCTGTAGCTCATGAATTGGGAATTCCCGTTCTCTATTACATTGCTCCTACGATTTGGGCATGGCATAGTAGCCGTGGCAATACAATTCGTAAGTATGTCACTAAGGTGGCATCCATATTCCCCTTTGAAGCAGAAGCGTATCGCAAATATAAATGCGATGTAGACTTTGTAGGCCATCCACTATTGGATATCGTACATCCTACGATGAGCAAAGAAGCGGCTGAGGAATACTTTGGAGCTCGTAAAGATGCTAAAAAAGTATTGCTCATGCCAGGTAGCCGTAAGCAAGAGGTACTATCCTTGCTAGATACGATGTTAAAAAGTGGCGAGCAATTGATGGCGAACCATGAGGATATTCAATTCTTCTTGCCTCGCGCACATACCATCGATCGTAGTGAATTAGAAACTTTCATCGATGCTCACAAAGTGCCGGTGACGATTACAGAAGACCATACATATGATTTGATGCAGATTTGTGATGTATGTCTCGCCGCATCAGGTACAGCTACATTAGAAACAGCTATGATGGAGTTACCAACTATTTTATTGTATCGAGTATCTCCAATTACATATGGCATTGGTAAGATGGTCGTCAATGTGACGCATGTAGGTTTGCCAAACATTGTAGCTGGCAAAGAAGTAATTCCTGAGTTATTACAAGATGCAGTGACACCTGAGGCTATTGTATCCCTTGTGGAACCTCTTCTAACTGATGTTGAGCGCAATGAAGCGATGCGTAGCGAATTGCGTGAAGTACATCATAAATTAGGTGAACCAGGTGCTGTAAAGCGTGTAGCAGAACTGGTATATAACCTCGGTAAGGAGAAATGTAATGAATAGTTATTCTAGGCTCTTATATTTTGTAAAGCCTTATTATAAGCGCATGATTTTTGCAGTGTTCTGCATGATCGTCGCGGCTGCGGCATACTTGGTAGTGCCTTGGCTTATTAAAAATGTAGTAGACCAAGTATTAGATGAAAAGAATATGTTCATGTTGAACCTCATTGTAGGGGCTATCATTCTTATATTCTTAATTCGTGGTTTTGCTACGTATGGTCAAACCTATAATATGTCTTACATTGGTCAGCGTGTCATCATCGATGTACGGGAGGCCATCTTTAATCATCTACAAAAATTAAGCTTATCTTATTTTGATCGCCGTAAGACTGGCGTTATCATGAGTAATCTTACGAATGACGTTGCTGCACTTCAGTCTGCAGTAGTTGATAACTTAATTTCCTTTATTACAGAATCTGTAACACTTATCGGTTCTCTCGTGTCTATGCTACTTATTGATTGGAAATTGACACTTGTTACCTTTATTACAGTTCCAGTGGTGCTAGTCATTATTAATGTATTCGGTAAAAAGCTTCGTGTAGCAGGTCATGATGTACAAGGCCGTGTGGCTGACATTACAGCACTTTTACAAGAGGTCATCAGCGCTATTCGAGTAGTAAAATCATTCGCTCGTGAAGATTTTGAACGGAAGCGTTTTGAAGATGAAAATGATCGCAACTTTAAAGCTGTTATTAAAGCTACTAAGTTGACTAGCTTGTTAAGTCCAATGGTTGAGTTTTCTGCGGCCATTGCAGTGGCAGTCATCCTTTGGTATGGTGGCTATTCTGTAGTAACAGGGACTATTACAGCAGGTTCTTTGATTGCGTTCTTAATTTATGCAATCAACTTGTCAAACCCAGTTAAACGCTTGAGCCAAGTGTACGGCAATATTCAAAAAGCATTGGCTGCAGCTGATCGTGTATTTGAAATCTTGGATACTAAAACTGACGTTGTGGAAAAATCTGATGCTATTACGTTGCCATCTATTAATGGCAATGTAGAATTTAAAGATGTTTCATTCTCTTATGATGGTGAAAAAACAGCGCTCGAAAACTTTACTTTGTCTGTTAAGGCGGGTGAAAGCGTAGCTCTTGTTGGTCCATCTGGGGCTGGTAAAACGACTCTAGCAAATTTGTTACCTCGCTTCTACGATGTAACGGGGGGCGCTATCACGATTGATGGTTATGATGTAAAAGATGTTACATTTAAATCGTTACGTGAACAAATCGGGCTTGTACCACAAGAAACTGTGTTGTTTAATGCCACAATTAAAGAGAATATCTTGTATGGTCGATTAGATGCTACTGATGAAGAAGTATATGAAGCTGCTAAGGCTGCTAATGTTCTTGAATTCGTAGAAAAGATGCCTGATGATCTCGATACAGTAGTGGGCGAGCGAGGAAGCTCCTTATCTGGCGGCCAACGTCAACGTGTGGCTATCGCACGTGCTATTTTGAAAGACCCTCGTATTCTAATTCTAGATGAAGCGACATCTGCATTAGATACAGAGAGTGAAAAGCTTGTACAAGAGGCGTTAGATCGTCTTATGAAAGGGCGTACTGCATTTGTTATTGCCCATCGATTGAGCACAGTTCAAAATGCTCATCAAATTGTTGTACTCAATCAAGGCCACTTGGTAGAGCAGGGGACTCACCAAGAGCTATTAGCTGTTGATGGCGGATTGTACAATCATCTCTATTCCGTTCAATTCTCCAACAAAGGATAATCATGTACTGGATATATAATGTATTGCTCATATTTTATTGGATTGGCTTGATTCCGGTTATTCTATACCGCCTTGCCTTTGAAGATGGATTTTATGAGCGTATCAAACAGAGTGCAGGCTATATGCCAGCCTCGCTACTAAAGAAAATTGAAGGACGTCGTGCTATTTGGATTCATGCTGCTTCTGTAGGGGAAATTGTAGCAACTAGTCCATTAGTAAAGGAAGTAAAAAAGGAATTTCCTGAAGCGGTTGTTGTGGTGTCTGTTGTAACTGCAACAGGGCATGCAATGGCCCATCGTATCATTCCAGAGGCAGAAGGAATTATTTTCTTCCCTCTAGATTTACCGTATTTGACGCGTAAGATTTTGCATATTATTAAACCGATTGCTATCTTGCTTGTAGAAACAGAAATTTGGCCTAACTTCTTGCGTATCGCTCAATCAGAAAATATTCCTGTTATGATGGTTAATGGTCGTATTTCTGATCGTAGTATGAAACGCTATAAATATATTAGTGCGTTCACGAAAGAAATGTTGCGTTCCATTGAGCGTTTCTGTATGCAATCAAAATTCGATGCAGCTCATATTGAAGTATTAGGTGCACAAACATCTGATATTACCGTAACAGGTAATATGAAATATGACCAAACGTATGCTACTGTATCAGCTGAAGAAAAACAATCACTTCTTGAAGAGTTTGGCTTTGGTAATAATCATCCAATCATCATTGCTGGTAGTACACATAAGGGTGAGGAAGAAACAATCTTTGAGACCTTTAAACAAGTCTTACAAGAATATCCTCAAGCTCGCTTGTTAATTGCACCTCGTGAGATATATCGCGGTCATGATGTTCAAACGTTAGCGAAACATTATGAATTGAATGCTATTTGTCGTAGTGATATGACAGAGCCAGTTCATAAAGGGATACCAGTAGTTGTTTTAGATACTATTGGTGAACTAGGTCGTTTATATAGCTTAGGGGATATTATTTTTGTAGGCGGCTCTCTTGTGAAGACTGGAGGCCATAATATTCTCGAGCCGGCAGCACATGGTAAACCAATTCTTGTAGGGCCATATATGTTTAATTTCAAAGAGATTTTCGCATTATTGAACTCTCGTCATGCTTGTGAACAAGTTAAGAATGGCAAAGAGTTAACCGCTATGGTATTGCGCTTATGTAAAGACAAAGATTTGGCAACGGAAATGGGACAAAATTGTCTTGATATTATCCGTGAAAATCGCGGTGCAACACAACGTAATACACAAGAGTTACGTCAACTCTTTAAAAAACACCATATTGTTCCATAAGATCGATATGATTTATTATATTCATCTATGATTACATAATAGGAGGAGTCACCTATGAGCGGGGAAGCATTATTCAAATCCATTGTTAGTGGTGAAAATCAATCCATATTAGGTGATATGGCTCGTTCTAGCTTGGGCTTTCTAAGTAAAGGTTACGAAAAGGCTGTATCCATACGAAATGCTCGCTTTGATGCGGGCAAAGGTGTTACTAAAGTTACCGTGCCTGTTATCAGTGTTGGTAATATTACTGCCGGTGGTACTGGCAAAACGCCAATGGTGAGATTTATATGTGATGTACTCGCCCGAAAAGGACTTCATCCTACCGTGCTTAGCCGTGGCTATCGAGCTGAGGACAATAAGAAAAATATCATTATTTCCAAAGACGGTACGATGTTAGTAGAGCCATCTATCAGTGGTGATGAAGCATGGCTATTGGCTAAAGTGTTGCAAAAATCTAATGTAATTATCGGCCGCGAACGGGCTATATCTGCAGAAATTGCTATTAATGAACTCGGTGCAGACTGTCTTGTTATGGATGATGGTTTTCAACATCGTGCATTAGCTCGAGATATTGATATCGTTCTTATTGATGCATCTAATCCATTTGGTTATGACCATGTATTGCCTCGCGGTTTATTGCGCGAGCCTCTTAGTGGGTTAGAGCGAGCTAATATTATTGTTCTTACAAAGGTTGATCAAGTGGCGCCTGGTGTTGTTTCCGGAATTCGTAAGCGTTTAGCGCATATGTTACCTAATACACCTGTATATGAAACAATCCACAAGCCTCAATGTATGTATACCTTAGAAGAGTGGGCTAATGGAGAACCTGGTTCTTCTGTTGACGCGTATCAAGAGCATCGTATTATGGCTGTTAGTGGTATTGGGAATCCTCAATCCTTTACACAAACGATGACCGACATAGGGTACAATGTTGTTCATACAATGCCTTTTGGTGATCATCATAATTTTGAAAATGATGATGTTGTAGATATTTGGAAAGAGGCATTTGCTCATCAAGCGGATTCTATTTGTATCACTGAAAAAGATGCGGTGAAGTTAAGTCAATTGCATGCAATTGAAGACTTAAAAATACCGATTCTAGTGCTATCTATTGGAATTGAATTTGTCTCTGGAAAGCAAGAATTCATAGAAAATTTAGAGATTTAGTGTATAATAATAAGATACACGAATGACAGAAATGGGGTTTTATTGTGAAGTTTGGATGCGTTATTCCTGCTCGTTATGGTTCTACAAGATTACCAGGGAAACCATTAGCGGATATTGCAGGTAAACCAATGATTGAACGGGTTTATACAAGGGTGTCACAAGCGACAAAAACAGAATGTACTATTGTTGCTACCGATGATGATCGTGTTTATTCTGCTGTTCAAAACTTTGGGGGAGCTGTTATGATGACAGATCCTAATCACCCTACCGGAACTGACCGATTAGCCGAGGTTGCTAGTCATTATACAGACTTAGATGTCATTATTAATGTTCAAGGTGATGAACCTATGATTGAGCCAAAACTCATTGATGACTTGGCCCAACTTTTTGAAGAAGATCCAAACTTACAGATGGCAACTGTTGCAACTCCTTTGTTAGAGGATGAATATGATGGGCCATCTGCAGTAAAGGTTATTTTAAATAATCGCAATGATGCGATGTATTTTTCTCGGTCCTTAATCCCATATCCACGTCATGATTTTGTACGTGCTCCACTAAAACATATTGGTATCTATGCATATCGTAGAGATTTCTTGCTAAATTATGCAAAGATGGAACCAACACCAGCAGAGCAAACAGAATCGTTAGAGCAATTGCGCGCTCTTGAAAATGGCTATACTATTCGTGTTATACTTACAGACAAACGATTTATCGGTGTTGATACACCGGAAGACTTAGCTCGTGTAAATGCAATTTACGAGCAAGAGGAGAAATAAATGAAAACAGTTCAAATTAAAGATATTACAGTCGGTGGTGGCAAAGGCCTTTTCGTCCTTGCTGGGCCATGTGTTATTGAAGATTATGACCGTACATTGGCTATTGGCAAACGAGCAAAAGAAATTTGTGAACGCTTAGGAGTTCCATATATCTTTAAAGCTTCTTTCGATAAGGCTAACCGTTCTAGCTACGGTTCTTTCCGTGGACCAGGTCTTGAGGAAGGTCTAAAAATCCTTGCTTCTATTAAAAAAGAACTCAATGTACCGGTGGTAAGTGATATTCACTCCATTGAGCAAATCGAACCGGCTGCAGAAGTATTGGATGTTTTACAAATTCCAGCTTTCTTATGTCGTCAAACAGACCTTGTATATGGTGCAGCTAAAACTGGCAAATGTGTAAATGTGAAAAAAGGTCAATTTATGGCGCCTAAAGATATGGAAAATGTCTTAAATAAAATGAAAGAAACAGGCAATGAAAATCTTATGCTTACAGAGCGTGGATTTAGCTTTGGCTATAACAATCTCGTTGTAGATATGAGATCCTTCCCAATTATGCGTTCTTTCGACTATCCAGTAGTATTCGATGCTACACATAGCGTTCAATTACCTGGTGGCGCAGGTACTAAATCTAGTGGTAATCGTGAATTTGTACCAAACTTGGCTCGTGCCGCTGTTGCAAGTGGTGTAGATGGTCTATTCTTTGAAGTACATGATAATCCAGAGGAAGCCTTATCCGATGGTCCAAACATGTTATACTTAGATAATTTTGAAGCTTTGCTACGAGATTTAGTAGCTATTGATAAAATCGTAAAAGGTTAGGGGCGGTTATTTGTGACTATTTTAGAACAAGCGGCACAGGTGCTTCATGAGGAAGCACGTGCTATTGAAGAATTAAGTTCTCGTTTGGATCACAATTTTGTAAATGCTGTAAATATGATTTTGGCTTGTAAGGGCCGTGTAGTATGTACAGGGATGGGTAAATCTGGTCATATTGGTCGTAAAATTGCGGCTACTTTGGCTAGTACTGGTACACCAGCACTCTTCATGCATCCTGGCGAAGGTGTGCATGGCGATCTAGGTATGATTACAGAAGATGATGTAGTATTAGCCTTCTCCAATAGTGGTGAAACAGGCGAAATCATCAGTATCTTGCCATCCTTACGTCGCATTGGTGCTAAATTAATCTGCGTTGTAGGGAAACCAGAGTCTACACTAGCTAAGAATTCTGATATTGTATTGCTAGCTGAAGTAGAACGTGAAGCTTGCCCATTAGGATTGGCGCCGACTACAAGTACTACAGTTGCATTGGCACTTGGCGATGCATTAGCTGTTTGCTTATTAGAACGCCATCACTTTACACCGGAAAACTTTGCCGTATTCCATCCAGGTGGTTCTCTTGGTCGCAAATTATTGTTGACCGTAGAAAACATTATGCATGGTGGTGAAGATAATCCAACGGTATTTAAAGGTGCAACAGTGCGAGATGCACTCTTTGTAATGACAGAAAAAGGATTGGGTGCTACCAATGTTATTGATGAAGACGGTCATTTGTTAGGCCTTGTTACTGATGGTGATGTTCGTCGCGGCCTAGATTCTGGCAGTAATTTCCTAGAATGGCCTGTAGAGGATATGATGACATCTATGCCTCGTACGATTACAAAGGATAAATTAGCGGCGGAAGCTCTTCATTTAATGGAGAAAAATCAACCGCGCCCTATTACTGTATTACCAGTTGTAGATACAGATAATAAATGTCTAGGCATTGTTCATATTACGGATTTATTGCGTAGAGGCATTGTATAATGAATATTCAATGGATTGTTCTTGATGTTGATGGCGTACTATCTGATGGAACTCTAATCTATACATCGAGTGGAGAAGAGCTTAAGTCTTTTTCTGTGAAAGATGGACTAGGATTAACGGCAGCTCGAAAAGCAGGACTTAAGCTTGCAATCATTACAGCACGGATATCTCCTATGGTTGAGCGCCGTGCTAAAGAGCTTCATTTTGATGCACTGCTTATGGGGCATGCCAATAAAACAGAAGCATTAAGAAATCTCTGTAAAGAGCATCAAATCAATTTAGAGGAAATTGCCTATATGGGGGATGACTTAAATGATTTAGGGGCTCTTCAAATTGTAGGACTACCGATGGCACCCAATAATGCGGTACCGGAGGTCAAACAATTAGCTAAATTTATATCTACCGTCAATGGTGGCCACGGTGCCGTTAGAGAGGCTGTAGAATATATCTTGAAAAAACAAGGACTATGGGAAACTGTTGTAGCAGATTATGCACGAGAGGCCCATGCTCATGGACAATAAGGAGGTGGGCAGAATGAATAACGAATGGCAATACCATTTAGTTAAAGGCATTAGTTGGCTTGTTTGCCGACTTCCATATAAGCTCATTTTGCTCATAGGCGCTAGTCTAGGGCCAGTATATGGCCTCATAGCGAAGAAGCAAAAGCTTAGAGGTATAAAAAATATAAAGATTGGCATGAACATGAATGATCAAGAGGCAGAACAATTAATTGAAAAATTGTTCAAGAATCTTGGCCGCAGTGTTATGGAAGTCTTATATATGCCAAATCTGACAAAGTCCTTTATCAATAAACATATTGAAATGCGAGGTGTAGAACATTTAGAGAAAGCCATCGCTGAAGATAAAGGTGTAATTGTTCTTACTGGACATGTTGGCAACTGGGAATGGATGGGGGCTGCTATGGCGGCTCATGGTTATCCATCCACTACTATTGTTAAGAAACAGCCTAATGCTCAATTTACACGTCTCATGAATGAATATCGTGAGATGGTAGGGCTTGATGTATTTGCTAGTGGTGGCAACGAAATCGTTTCTGCTGCTAAGGCTTTAAAAAAGAAAAAATTACTTGGTTTTTTAGCTGACCAAGATGGTTATATTAATGGTTTACCTGTTCCGTTTTTGGGGCAGGACTCTTCAGCGGTCATAGGACCAGCTACATTTGCAAAAAAATTTGGCTCTCCAGTAGTTCCAATTTTTGCATCTCGTAAGCCTGAAGGTGGTCATATTGTACATATTTTACCAGCCTTACATTATGTTGATACAGGTGATGAAGATGTAGATATGTACCGTTTGACTGAAGAATGTGTACGCGTTACGGAAGAATTTATTAAGGAACATCCAGATGAGTGGCTATGGTTCCAACATCGTTGGATGACTAAGATGGATCAAATTATTGATTATGATAAGAAGGTAGCTGCACGGGAGAGGGCACATGAAAAACAATAAAAAATTAATTGCCATTGTGGCCGCTATAGTGTTGGCTCTGATTGGTCTTATCGTATATATTATGAAAGACTCTGGTGATGTTAGTACCACTCAAAATCAGAATGGACAACTTGTTAACTTCCAAGGAGCTGACTTACAAGAGGAAAAAGATGGCAAGCTAGTGTGGGCTTTATCAGCTGAAAAGATTGAATATGACCCACGTACAAAAGCTATTGTCCTGACTAATTTAAAAGGTCTTTTCTATCAAGATGATGTTACGACAACAATTACAGCACCTCATGCCGTATTGACAGGCGATCGTAATTCCCTCGATATTGATCAAGGTGTTACAGCCACAAATACTGATGGAGCTGAGTTTAAAACTGATGCACTTCACTTTGATAATAAGACGAAAACGTTGACATCTAAATCTGCTTTTACCTATAACGGTAAAGATATAACATTAACTGGTGATAAACTTGAAGGCAATATGTCCTTGAAGAAAATCAAAGCTATTGGTAATGCAAAGTTAACGAAGAAGTAATGCGAGGAAATATAATGAATAAGAAAAAACAGATTGGTATGGCTATTTTGGCTATGCTTATGACAGCATCTGTTACAGCTTGGGCTGCAAATGATCCTTTGACTATTAGCGCAGATACATTATCTTATGATGGCAATACGGGAATTGCTGATGCAAACGGTAATGTGGTAATTACTCAAGCTGATAAAACGATGACTGGTGCCAATGGATGGTATAATACAAAAACTCAGGAAGCAAATCTAGATGGCGGCGTATCTATGATTGGTTCTGATATGGCTATGTCTGCAGAATCAGTGCATAGCTACAATAACAATAAGTTCATTGCTGATGGTGGTGTTCATTTACAACGTAGTGATCGTCAAATTTTTGGTGATAAAGTTGAATACAATACAGATACAGAATATGGCCTTGTATCTGGTAACGCTCGCTTGATTGCAGAAGGTACTACATTGACAGGTAATCAAGTAGAAGGTTGGCTAAAAGAAATTCGTGCAGTGGCACAAGGGGATGTAACATTCTCTAACCCAGAACGAAATGTATCTGGCTCTGCAGAACGTGCTACCTATACACAAACACCAAATCAAAATGATGGCGTTGTACTTTTATCTGGTTCTGCTCATGCTGTTCAAAACGGTAATGTGCTCAATGCACCAGAGCTTAAAATCCGTCTTGCCGATGATTCTGCTGAAACATTAGGTGGCCGTAGTACACTTATCATTGTTCCAAATCAATAAGGATTAAATATGTATATAGAAACCAAAAACTTAGTCAAAACCTTTAACGGGCGCAATGTAGTAGACGGGGTTAGTCTACGCGTTGATAAGGGGCAAGTCGTTGGGCTCCTAGGTCCTAATGGGGCAGGGAAAACTACATCATTCTATATGATCGTAGGCATTGAACGACCTAGTTCTGGTATCATTACCGTTGATGGCAAGGATATTACGAATATTCCAATGTATAAACGCGCTGCTGAAGGTATTGGGTATCTTCCACAAGAAGCATCAATTTTTCGTTCTATGACCGTTGAGGATAATATTCGTGCAATGTTACAAACAACATCAAAGAAGTCTGATGAAATTGAAGCAATTGTGGAATCCCTCATTGAAGAATTTCATATTGGTCACGTTCGGGATCGTATGGGGATGCAACTATCTGGCGGTGAACGTCGTCGTGTAGAAATCGCTCGTTGCCTTGCATTAGAACCGAATTTTATTCTTCTCGATGAACCTTTTGCTGGTGTCGATCCTATAGCGGTTGCTGACATTCAACAAATTATTTTACATGTTAAAAATCGAGGTATTGGCATCTTGATTACAGACCACAATGTACGTGAAACATTGGGGATTGTAGACAAGGCGTATATTTTGAGTAGTGGTAAAATCCTCCTAGAAGGTACCCCTGAAGAAATCGCGAACAATCCAATTGCTCGTGAGCATTACTTAGGGGAAAACTTTAGATTATAGGAGGGGACTATGAGATTATTAGATAAATATATACTAAAAGCCTTTGTAGGCCCGTTCCTATTTGGGGTATTTGCTTTTACCAGCATCTTTATTGGTACGGGCACATTGTTTAGAATTGCTCAATATATTACTGAATATGGGGCTCCATTATTGCTTGTTATGAAAGCCTTTGTATTGGCTTTACCAAGCATTGTTATCTTAACATTCCCTATGTCAGTTTTATTGGCTTCTCTTATGACATTTAGTCGTTTGAGTAGCACCAGTGAAATTGTTGTTATGCGTGCCGGTGGCCTTAGCTTTTTACGTTTAGCGATGCCGGTATACATCATCGCTCTCATCATCTCAATTGGGGCTGTCGCATTTAATGAATTTGTTGTACCACGTACAAATAATATGTATCAAACAATTGTACGGGAACAGATTATGAAAAATGCATCACCTCAAACACAAAATCATATCGTTTTAAAAACAATGAATGGTAATGATTTGGGTACATTGATGTATGCTAAAAGCTACAATGCAGAGACTAAACAGTTAAGTATGATTACGGTGCAACAATTTGGTGAAGGTGGCAAGTTACAACAGGTTGAAAATGCAGATACTGCCGTTTGGAATGGTCAATATTGGGTGATGCAAAACGGCATCATTTATGATATTTCCGCCGGTGATGGTGTAGAACGTACTATGAAATTTAAGGAGCAGTCCTTGCCAATTAAATCTGCACCAAAGGATATTCAACAAGATCAACGTAAACCAGAAGAATTAACAATCAAGGAATTACGTCATCAAATTAAAGCGTATAAGGCGGCGTATACGAATGCAAATAAACTAGAAATGGAAATGTACCAACGTTTTACAATTCCATTAGCTAGCTTTGTATTTGCTCTTGTAGGTGCTCCATTAGGCCTTCAAAAACAACGCTCTAGCTCATCTATTGGCTTTGGTATTAGTATTTTAATCATCTTTATCTACTATGGGGTGATGACATTTGCTGGTGCATTAGGTAAAGGTGGGGCATTGCCGACTGTATTTGCTGCATTAATTCCAGATACATTAGGTATCATTGCAGGTTTATATTTAAATTGGCGTGTATCTAAGTAACGTAGTATATAAAGAAATAAATTTGACTTACGAAATATAATATTTTTGAACTAAATAATTGTGTAATTTTAGGAAAGGAGGGACTCGATGTTAGTAGGTGTTAAAATATTAGTTATTATCGCCCTTATGGGTGGACTTATTGCCTACATGGGGGATAAGTTAGGCACCAAAGTTGGTAAGCGTCGCATGTCCCTCTTTGGATTAAGGCCTAAGCATACATCGATTATTGTTACTATCGTAACAGGTTTATTAGTTGCTGCTGCTACAGTAGGGGTATTAACCATTACTTCTCAAAGTGTAAGAACAGCACTTTTTGGGATGGATCAGTTGCGAGCGGATATGAAGCAACTCAATGATGAGGTGGCTGCTAAGACGCAAGAGCTCATTCGAGGACAAGCATTGCTTGAGCAAAATAAGCAAGAACTAGCAGAACGAATGGCTGAAATAGAGCAAATTCGCAGTGAGGTTGAAGCTACCAAGGCGGAGTTAGCTAGTGCGCAAGCTGCCAAAGATGCTACTGAAGCTGAGTTAGCAACACTTCAAGCCTCATATGATGAAGTATCTAAAAAGTTAGCTGACTTAGAAGCTACAAGAGCTAAGATGGAAGCTCATATTAAGGATTTACAAGCAACGCAAGAACAATTGCAAAATGGCATTATTCATTTGCGTGAAGGGACTATTCTTTTCCAAGTTGATCAATTATTGGCACAAGCCGTTGTTCGACCTGGGTTAAGTGAAGAAGATAGTCAAGCAGCCATCAAAAATATTATTGATGACACCAATAAATTGGTACTACGTCGCTTAGGTATTGAAGATCAAGGGCAAGCTGTTGTGTATGTAGACCGTCAAAATATTGAGGTGGCTACACAAAAGCTTAATAGTGCAAAGACTCCTATGGTCGTTCAAGTTGTAGCGGCTGGAAATATCATTGCTGGCGAACCTGCAGTGGCTGTTATCCAAGTATATCCACAACAATTTATTTATAAAAATGGAGAAGTAATCCATTCTGCCGTAATGGATGGTGGGCCTAATGCTCAATCAGCTATGCTTCAATTCTTGAAGCAAGTAAATGAAAAGGCGAGAGCGAAAGGCATAATTCCAGACTCCTTATCTGGTGATATTGGAACGATACCTGGAGATGATTTGTTTACTGCTATTAGACGTGTTGCTACTATACATGGCAAGGTTCATGTAGAAGCATATGTTGATGGTGATACATATTCATCTGGTCCTGTACATCTTAAGTTGCGTATTACTCAAATGCCTGTCTTTAATGATAAGGCAAAAATGCCAGCTTATTAATAGAAATAGTATTTTGGTTTTATATACTTTAAATAAAGGTCTTATGTAATTTTTTACATAAGACCTTTATTTTGTGTTAAAATATAACTGCTGTATTTAAAGCGAGGATAGTTATATGACTGATACTACATACATTTTAGCTGTAGATCCAGGCAATGAGAAAACTGGTGTAGCGATTGTAACACCGTCTGGTACTATGGTGTGTCGTAAAATTATTATGACAAAACAGTTCAATGATGAAATTGAACGTACATTAACTGAATATTATGGCATTGTTCATATCGTATGTGGAAATGGTACAAATCATAAATATTTATATCCATCTCTTCAACAAATTGGACGAAATCACAGAATCACTACTAGCTTAATTGATGAATCCCATAGCACAGAGGAGGCTCGTAAATTATATTGGAAATATAATCCTCCTACAGGATGGCGTAAGATTATCCCTATATCTATGCAATTTCCACCAGAGCCAGTAGATGATTTAACAGCCTTTGTTATTGGCTTACGGTATACAAAACAGTTAAGTCAAGCTGCTAATGATATGCAAGGGGACATCATAGACGCTAGTGAGTTAGAAGAAAAGAGATTACATGCTATGGAGCAGTTGTACGGTAAAGGAGAAGTGCATGACAAATGAAACTTCAACGCATAACTGGTCAAACTTTATTATGCGTTGTTTAATGATGATTTTAGGGGCCTTAATTTACACCATAGGCTTAGATTTATTTTTAGTACCGAATAGCATCATCGATGGTGGTGTAGTTGGTATTTCCTTGATGGCTGCAGAGCTTTCAGGAATTTCTTTCAGTATTTTTGTTGTACTCTTTAACTTGCCTTTCTTGTATATTGGCTATAGAGCTAACGGTAAAAACTTTACATTCTCTACACTGTTCTCTATCGTATGGATGGCTATTTTTTCAACCTTTGCTCATGATTTCACACCGATTACATCGGATCCATTTTTAGGATCTATCTTTGGTGGTATCATCTTAGGCATTGGGGTAGGGCTTATTATACGTAACGGTGGTTCTTTGGACGGCTCTGAAATCGTAGCCATTATATTTGATAAACGTTCTACCTTCTCTGTAGGTGAAATCGTAATGGCCATGAATCTTATTATTCTTGGCGCAGCAGGTTTTGTATATAGTTGGAATAGTGCTATGTACTCCTTGATTGCATATTTCATTGCCTATAAGATGATTGATATTACAATTACAGGCCTTGATGAATCTAAAGGAGTAATGATTATTACCGATGCAGAGAATTCTAAGAATATTGCAGATGCATTAAATGCGAATCTCAACCGTGGTGTTACCATCATGTATGGTGAAGGGGGCTATTTAAAGCAGCCTAAACATGTTTTGTATTCTGTGGTGACAAGACTTGAGATTATGAGGTTAAAAAATACTGTCTATGAAGTAGATCCATCGGCATTTATTACGATTCAGGATGTACATGATGTATTCGGTGGTAGATTTACAAAAAACGGTCATTAAGGGGTTAATATGAGTAATAAAATAGTAAAAGAAATATTAGATTGGATTTATGCCATTGTATTAGCATTGGTTATTGCTATGGTAATCCATATCTTCTTGATTCAACCAACACGTGTTTCTGGTGAATCAATGGAGGATACACTACATAATGGTCAATACTTAATTGTAACGAAGTGGCATCATATTATGAATGAAATGCCAAATTATGGACAAATTGTAATCATTGATAGTCGTGTTAATCGCGCTCGTACGTGGGTGGATGATGTAGAAGAACCATTGATGAACTATGCATCTGTCTTTAATAAAGCTGCTCAAACAAATGATGTATGGGTTAAGCGCGTTATTGGTCGTCCAGGTGATGTATTAGAATTTAAAGATGGTCATGTATGGCGTAATGGTGAACAATTACAAGAACCATATACTAAAGATACAATAATGAATTATACACGTTCTACACCGGTTACTGTTCCAGAAGGTCATGTATTTGTGATGGGGGACAATCGAAATCACTCTAGCGATAGTCGTTTTATCGGTCCTGTTCCAGTTGATCATGTATTAGGTTTTGTATCCTATGCAATTTAATGCTTATAAAAGCCTCCCTATAGTGTTACTATAGGGAGGCTTTTTCTATTATTGTCTTTAGACTGGTTCGCGACGTAGTCGCGAATCATTAAACCACCCGC
>NZ_DXLG01000032.1 GCF_019414865.1 Veillonella sp. | reverse complement strand
CTATAGAGTAGTGATAGTTAACCATGTAGTAAAATTATGCATAAAAGGTCATGAATGGTTATCATTCATGACCTTTTTTATATTTTATACAAGTCTTGAGGTAATATGGCAAAAGCAAAATCAGTATTCTTCTGTCAAAATTGTGGGGCGGAATCCTCTAAGTGGATGGGCCGTTGTCCACAATGTGGCGAATGGAATACATTAGTTGAAGAGATTATTAAAGAAACTAAACATAGCCGCACACCTTCACGAGGTGTGGGAAACCAAACAACAAAACCAACTGCTTTACCGGATATTGAAATTTCCTCCATTGCGCGTGTATCTACAACCTTTGGTGAAATTGATCGCGTATTAGGTGGAGGTATAGTACCTGGTGCATTAATGCTATTGGGTGGTGATCCAGGCATCGGTAAATCTACATTATTACTACAGGTTTCCCAAAAGGTAGCCGATACTGTTGGTACAGTTCTTTATGCATCTGGTGAGGAGTCTCAATTACAGCTTAAACTTCGAGCAGAACGACTTCATATTAATAGTGAACGTTTACAAGTGATTGCCGATACAGATTTAGATCATATTTTAGAGCAAGCTGATGCAATGACGCCATCCTTACTTGTTATTGACTCTATACAAACCATGTATACCGGTGATATTGATGCTGCTCCAGGCAGTGTAAGCCAAGTGCGAGAATGTACATCTCGACTCCTTCGATTCTGTAAAGAACGCAATATTCCAACAGTAATTATTGGACACGTTACTAAGGAAGGTAATATTGCTGGTCCACGTATGTTAGAACATATGGTGGATGTGGTACTTTATTTTGAAGGTGAACGGTCTTACCAATTCCGTATTTTGCGCTCTATTAAGAATCGTTTTGGATCCACATCTGAAACAGGTATCTTTGCCATGGTTGAGGAAGGTCTACAAGAGCTTTCTAATCCTTCCGCTTCGTTGTTGGCAGAACGATCGGATGAGGAAAGTGGCAGTGCCGTTATGATTTACCTTGAAGGGGTTCGTCCTATTCTTGTAGAGGTACAAAGTCTTGTTGTTACAACTGCTTTTGGCATGCCACGACGTACTGCCATAGGTTATGATTTAAATCGTTTAATTGTGCTATTAGCAGTACTAGAAAAACGCTGTGGTTTTACATTAGGTAATAAGGACGTGTACGTTAACGTTATTGGTGGTCTCAAGGTGAACGAACCAGCTTGTGACTTGTCTATGGCTGTTGCCATCGTATCTAATTTAAAAAATCGCATTGTTCCTACTGATATGGTCATCTTAGGCGAGGTTGGCTTAACTGGTAATGTTCGTAGTATTCCACGTATTGAACAACGTATTAATGAAGCTAAAAAATTAGGCTTTAAAAAGTTTATTATTCCTGAAGGCAATTATAAGCAGATCAAGGATAATGATAGTTCTATCAAAATTAGAGGCGTTAAATCTATTCAAGAAGCAATGCAACTGGTATTTTCTTAATTAGGAGGTGATTTGATGATTTATCGGATATTGCGCTATGTAATAGCCATTCTTGTGGGTACAGCGGCCTATGTTGGAATGGATAGCTTAGCACCTATTATCGACCCATATTTGGTCTCTCAATTCGAGTCCTTTGGGGATATGTCATTGACCATTGCACGTATTTCAGTATTAATTATTGGTACTTTAATTGGCGTTATTATTGGTTATTTAATTTCTTCATTTATTTTAAAACAAGGTTTAGTGATTGCTAAACGATTAGAACGTATTCTCACTCATATTCCAAATCAAGAATTGATTGCAGGCACCATCGGTTTATTATTCGGTCTTATTATTGCAAATTTAATTGGTGTTGCATTCAATCAAGTACCTATTATAGGACCTTACATTCCTATTATTTTAAGTGCTATCTTTGGATATAGTGGCCTTAAAATCATGGCTCGCAAGGGCCCTGAAATGTACAATAATTATGTACAACAATGGGGCGGAGATGGGAATAAAAAGACTAGTCGTTTTAAAATGTTCTCTACTCATAAATCTGATAAAACTACGAGTACTCCAAAACTATTAGATACTTCTGTTATCATTGATGGTCGTATTAAGGAACTATGTAATACAGGTTTTATTGAAGGTCCTCTCATGGTTCCACTCTTTGTATTGAATGAGTTACAAATTATTTCTGACTCTGCAGATGCTACCAAACGTAATCGTGGTCGTCGTGGTCTCGATATTTTGAAAGAGATGCAAGATGCCAATAAGGTAGCTATTGAAGTAGTGGAAGATGATTACGATGATCTTACAGAAGTTGATTCTAAATTGATGCGCCTCGCTTTAGACAAGCAATGGAAGTTGATGACTAATGATTTCAACTTAAATAAGGTTGCTCGTGTACAAGGTATTGAAGTACTCAATCTTAATGAGCTCGCTAATGTACTTAAACCAGCCCTCATTGCCGGTGAATGGATTCGCGTGCAAATTATGAAAGAAGGTAAGGAGGTACATCAAGGTGTTGCGTATCTTGACGATGGTACCATGATTGTTGTGGAAGATGGTAAACCTTATGTGGGCCAAACCGTAGAGGTTATGGTTACATCCATATTACAAACGAGTGCAGGTCGCATGATCTTTGCTCGTGTAGATGGAGGACAAAATGGACAAGGTAATTAGTTGTATTGTTCTCGCCGCTGGTGCTGGGCGCCGCATGGGATATAAAGAAAATAAGATATTTATTCCTTTAGGGAGATTCTCTATTATTCAGCGTACACTACAAAATGTAGCAAAGGTTGAAGGTTTGAATGAGATTATTCTTGTTGTAGCCGATGGTGAACAAGAATATATGACAAAACATATTCAAGAGTTGGATTTAACTGTTCCAGTTCACATCGTACTTGGTGGAAAAGAACGGCAAGATTCTGTGGCATGTGGTCTCAAGGCTGTATCAGAAGATACCAATATAGTTCTTGTTCATGATGGGGCGCGACCGTTGGCTTCTACTAACATGTTTAGTGATGTAGCTGAGGCGGCTAATCTCTATGGTGCAGCTACTGTAGGGGTTCCGGCTACAGATACCATTAAACGAGTTGATAGAGATCATAATGTTTTGGAAACATTACAGCGTAGTGAGTTATATCAAATTCAAACGCCACAAGGCTTTCAAAAAGACTTATTTGTAGAGGCTCATCAAGCGGCTTATGAAACAAAGTATCTTGGCACAGATGATGTATCTTTAGTAGAGTATGTAGGAAAGCCTGTACATATAGTTGAAGGAGACTATTGTAATATAAAGGTAACAACACCGAATGATATTGCAGTAGCTAAACGATATTTAGGAATTGAGGATACACGTATGCGCGTTGGATTTGGTTATGATATTCATCAATTAAAAGCAGGTCGACCTTGTATTCTTGGTGGTGTTCGTATTGAATCTGAACTCGGTCCTGATGGTCATTCCGATGCGGATGTTCTCATTCATGCATTGATGGATGCCATGCTAGGTGCTGCAGGTTTACGCGATATTGGATATTATTTCCCGCCTGAAGATGACGAATATAAAGGGATTTCTAGTATGCTTTTACTAGAAAAGGTTAATTCCTTATTGAAAGAATGTGGGTTACAAGCCTATAATATAGATATTATGGTTATTTCAGAGACACCTAAATTGAAGCCGCACATCGATGCGATGAAGGCGAATTTACAATCTGTTTTAGAAATACCATTAGAACGTATTAGTATTAAAGCGACAACGAATGAAATGCTGGGTGCTATTGGGCGCCGCGAAGGCATTGCTGCACAAGCTGTCGTTTCTGTATATGAAGGAGAGGTATAATCATGAGTTCCATGAAAGTTCGTTTTGCTCCAAGCCCTACGGGTCCATTCCATATTGGTGGCGCTCGTTCTGCTTTGTTTAACTGGCTATTAGCACGTAAGGAAAAAGGCACATTTGTATTGCGTATTGAAGATACAGATTTGGCTCGTTCCACACGTGAAAGTGAAGAAAATATCAAAGCTTCCTTACAATGGCTTGGCATGAACTGGGATGAAGGTATCGACGTAGGTGGCGATAATGGCCCTTACCGTCAAACAGAACGTCTTGACTTATATAAAGAAGTAACACAACGCTTATTAGACGAAGGCAAAGCTTATGAGTGCTACTGCACACCAGAAGAATTAGATGCTGTTCGTCAAGAACAAATGGATCGTGGCGAAACACCTAAATATAACGGTCATTGCCAACACTTAGAGGAAGAAACTAAGGCTAAATATATTGCAGAAGGTCGTAAACCAACAATTCGTTTACGCGTTCCTTTGAATAAAACATATGCTTTCGATGATATGGTACGCGGTCATGTATCCTTTGAATCCAACGGTGTAGGTGACTTCGTTATCGTTAAATCCGACGGTATTCCTGTATATAACTTTGCAGTAGTAATGGACGATCATATGATGGGCATTACTCACGTTATTCGTGCAGAGGAACATTTATCTAACACACCACGTCAAATGGCTATTTATGAAGCTTTAGGTTGGGAAGTACCTAAGTTTGGCCACATTTCCTTGATTCTTGGTAAAGATTACAAGAAAATGTCCAAACGTCATGGTGCTACTTCTGTTGAACAATACAAACAATTAGGCTACTTGCCAGAAGCACTTGTAAACTTCTTAGCGCTTCTAGGTTGGGCTCCAGAAGGGGAAGAAGAGTTCTTTACACAAGATGAATTGATTCAAGCCTTCTCCATGGATCGCGTAGCGAAGAACCCTGCCGTATTCGACATCGATAAATTGAACCATATCAATTTCCACTACATGAAAAACTTGAGCGATGAAGAGTTATTCCATCTTTGCTTGCCTCATTTGAAAGAGGTTGGTTTGGCTCCAGATAGCTTGAATCAAGCGGATATTGATTGGTTGACATTGCTATGCTCCACATTCCGTGACCATATTAGCTATGGTGCTCAAATTAAAGATCATGTAGGCATGTTCATGGGCGAAACAGTATTCCTTGAAGAAGGTCATGAAGAGGAATTGCGTGCTGTATTGAATGAAGAAACAGCACCAACAGTTCTTGGTGCATTCCGTAATGCATTGGCAGAATTTGATGAAATTACACCTGACGTTGTAAAAGCAACGATTAAAGCTGTTATGAAAGAAACTGCTTTGAAAGGTAAATTCGTATTCATGCCAATCCGCGTGGCTTTAACAGGTCAAATGCATGGTCCAGATTTGAATAATATTGTTACATTGCTTGGTAAAGAAAAATGCTTACATCGCTTAGACAATGTTAGCGCTTTAACAAAATAGTAATAGAAGCTAATTTAAAAGCTCTCATAGCTGAGGTTATGAGAGCTTTTTTATGTATATTGAGATTATTCAATAGAAATGCTATAATAATCGGCGTCTTTTATTTTTATTTATTATGAAAGTGAGTGCTTTTATGAGTATTATTCGTTCTCTTAACCACTTATTCAATAGCTACCTTTCATGGATCGTGCTATTGATGGCAGTGCTAGCGTATTTATTACCAACTGTATTTTCTTGGATGACGCCGTACATTGCGTACATGCTTCAATTTGTTATGTTTGCCATGGGGTTAACATTAACAGCGCAAGTATTCCTTGATGTATTTAAGCAACCAATGAAGGTTATTCTTGTATCTGTTATCCAATTCTTATGGATGCCATTGGCAGGTTTCTTAGTGGCCCTTATCTTTAATTTCCCTCCGGAAATTGGTATCGGCTTCATCTTATTAGGTGCTTGCCCTGGTGGTACAGCTTCTAATGTTATGACATTCCTTGCTAATGGTAATGTTCCTTTATCTGTATCTGCAACGACTGTATCTACATTATTGGCTCCGATTTTGACACCTTTATTCGTTGTACTCTATGCAGGTGCTACATCTTCCATTGAAATTCAATTTATGCCGATGTTTATTTCTATCGTAAAAATCGTATTGGTACCAATCATCTTGGGTATCGTATTGAATTACTTCATCGGCTCTAAGATTGAACCTGTTAAATCTGTATGTCCTACAATTGCGGCCATTGCAGTATTGTTAATCTTGGCTGCTGTAACTGCAGTAAACCAAAAACAAATTGCTGAAACTGGTTTCATCATCTTCGTAGCTTGCTTGGTACAAAATGTGAGTGGTTATGTAGTAACGTACTTCATTTGTAAGGCACTTAGCATCGATATTTCCTCTCGTCGTGCTATGCAAATTGAAGTGGCAATGCAAAACTCTGCATTATCCGTGTCTTTAGCACTTAAACACTTTACACCTCAAGCAGCAGTAGCAGGTGCAGTGTTCTCCATTATCCATAACTTTACAGGCTCTATCTTTGCAGGTATTTGCCGTAAACATGATGATCAAGAAAAATTAGAAAATGCTTAATAGGTAATACTTCGTCCTCATCTTTCAAATTATATAGTCGAAATTCGCATGTATCATAGGCTAGCAGGATATGTTGAAAGGTGAGGATTTTCTTGTTCTCATTGACATTCTATAGGATAATTGATACAATATTTACATATCTGAATATAGATGATTACTAATAGCTAAGACTGAAAGAAGTACTCTACAACTAACTTTTTAGCGAGAACCGATGGTGGGAGGGTTCAAGGATAGGTAGACGAAATGCATTCACGAGCTGACACTCCGATTATAGGTAGGTTTGTCCGGTGACGCGCCGTTATGCGATGAGTGGGTACTATATTGGTGCCTAACAGAGTGGAACCGCGGACCATCGTCTCTGTATGAGATGAGGGGTCTTTTTTATTTTACGAACATGGAGGCATCGGTAACGATGAGAGAAATTACAGTTTATAATACTATGACGCGTCAAAAAGAGGTGTTTAATCCTGTAACACCAGGTGAGGCAAAGATGTACGTATGTGGTGTTACACCATATAACCATCCTCATATTGGCAATGCACGTCCATTCGTAACATGGGACGTAATTCGTCGCTATATGAAACATGTAGGCTATAAAGTAACATATGTACAAAACTTTACAGATGTAGATGATAAGATCATCAATACATCTAATGGTGAAGGTGTATCTTGGGATACTATTGCAAACCGTTATATCGATAGCTATTTTGAAGTAATGGATGCACTTGGTGTACAACGTGCTGATATTTATCCTCGTGTTTCTACACATATCGAAGACATTATCGCTATGATTTCTACATTGATTGAAAAAGGCTATGCTTATGAACTCGATGGTGATGTATATTATAGCGTTGATAAATTTGAACATTATGGTGAGCTATCTGGCCGTACATTAGATGATATGGAAGCAGGTGCTCGTATCGAAGTTGATGGTCGTAAGAAAAATCCTATGGATTTTGCATTATGGAAAGCAGCAAAACCAGGTGAACCATATTGGGAAAGCCCTTGGGGAAATGGTCGTCCAGGCTGGCATATTGAATGTTCTGCGATGAGCCAAAAATATTTAGGTACAGAATTTGACTTCCATGGTGGTGGTAGTGATTTGATCTTCCCTCATCATGAAAACGAAATTGCCCAATCTGAAGGTTGTTCTGGTCAACATCCATCTGTACGCTATTGGTTACATAATGGTTTCATTACCATTAATTCTGAAAAAATGTCTAAATCCTTGAATAACTTCTTCTTGGTAAAAGATATTTTAGAACAATATAGCCCAGACGCATTGCGCTATTTCTTGTTGAGCACACATTATCGTAGTCCATTAGATTTCTCTGATGAACGTTTAGAGGAAGCAAATAAATCCTTAGAACGTTTAAGCACTGCTATTGAAAATCTATTGTACCTTGAAAAATGTGAACCAGGTCCATGTGATGAAGCGCAACACTTATTAGAAAAAGCTAAAGAGTATGAAGAAGAATTCGAAGCAGCTATGAGTGATGACTTCAATACTGCGTTAGCTACATCTAGCATGTTCGGTCTTGCTAAAGAAATCAACATTTACTATCAAGTTGTAACAGGCCGTGAAGGTGTTGTTTGTCAAGAAGCTATTGCTGAAGTTAAACGTATCTTCAAGTTCATGACAGAAGTAATTGGTATTCTTGAAAAAGCATGGGAAGGCAACACAGGTGCTAACGCCGCTGAATACGAAGAATTAATGCAAGTTATCTTGTCTGTACGTCAAGCATGTCGTGATCAAAAACAATGGGCACTAGCTGATTGTATCCGCGATCGTTTGGCTGAAATCGGTATTACTATTGAGGATTCCCCTCAAGGTGCACGGTGGAAAAAACGTGAAGTTTAAACAATTTCAATTCTTAAAGAATGAAGCAATAAAAAAGTTGACGGCTCTTGAACAAGAGCCGCTTCGTTTGCGTAAACGAACTATAGAGGAGTGCCTCAGTGCAGATGCAGTAATGATTGCTTATATTGGCGATGCAGTATACTCCATGTATGTTCGTGAGCGAGTAGTACAAATGAATATATCTAAGGTACAAGTGTTGCACACCATTGTTACTGAGTTTATTTGTGCTAAGTCACAAGCGAAGGTATTGCTTGAAATAGAGGATACTTTCACAGAACAGGAACAAGCTATTGCACGACGTGCTAGGAATAGTAATGTAAATGTGCCAAAAAGTAGTTCTGTTCAAGAATATCGTAGTAGTACAGCTTTTGAAGCCGTACTTGGATTTCTTTATGAAACGCGTCAAGATGAGCGCTTACAAGATGTTATGAGGCAAGCCTTTTCAATAACTCTACGAGGTATGTAGTATGGATAATTATATTGTAGGTCGCAATGCGGTTAAAGAGGCCCTTAGAAGTGGTCGATCAATTCAGCGCATTATGGTCAGTGAAGATAAGGTTAAAACAGGTCTAGCTGATATTGTTGGTCTTGCTAAATCTCAAGGCATTGAAGTGCGTCCAACACCTATCAAACAAATGAATAAATATGATTTAGAGGTGCCACATCAAGGTGTTATTGCTCTTGTATCTGCTGTTCAATTTAAAGAACTAGGTGAAGTGCTGCAAGAGACGAATCATGAGGTACCTTTACTTATCCTAACAGATGGTGTTGAGGATCCACATAACATGGGCGCAATTATCCGTACTGCGGAATGTGTAGGGGCTACGGCTGTTCTCATTCCTAAGCGTCACAATGCACCTATTAATGCTACCGTAGCTAAAACATCGGCAGGTGCTATTGAGCAAATTCCACTTGTACAAGTTGGGAATGTAGCCCAAACTATTAAACAACTTCAAAAACAAGGTTTTTGGGTCATGGGCGCTCACATGGAAGGGGATCGTACCTTATACGAGGCGGATATGACAATTCCTACAGTTATCGTTATCGGTAATGAAGGTAAGGGCATTAGCCGCGTTGTGAAAGAGGCTTGTGATTTCCTCATTACCATCCCTATGTATGGGAATTTAAATTCTTTGAATGCATCTGTGGCAGCTGCCGTTCTTATGTATGAGGCGGTACGTCAACGTCAAGCGAAATAATTATGTTAAAAGATATCTTAATTGTAGATGGATATAATGTGATATTCGCATGGACACATCTTAAGAAACTCGCTCATGAATCATTAGAACATGCCCGTATGGAACTGAGAGATAGATTATTGAACTACGGAAAATTCAAGGGATACGAAGTTATCCTTGTGTTTGATGGTAAATATACAAAGTCTGGCGGCTCTGTAGAGGCTATTACGAGCGGATTTCTTGAAGTCTATACTGAGGATGGAGAGACGGCGGATTCCTTTATTGAACGAGAGGTATTTTTGCGGAAAGGCAAATATACCAATGTATATGTTGTAACCTCTGATGGAGCTGAACAAAATCAAATTCTAGGATCTGGGGGCTTACGTATTCCAGCACGAGAATTGCAAAATATGATTCGTATGGCTAAGGAAGAGGAACGATTACAATACGCTCATGAACATAGACGAGATCAATTTAGCTTGCGACGTAATGAAGTAGGAGGTTTATTATCTCCTGAAGTAGCTGAAAAGTTAGAGAAATTACGGCGTGGCCATTGATAGTTGAAAATCACATATACTTCCAGTATAATGAATATATTGGTTTTTCTGCTCAATTGTAAGGAGGAGCATATGAACAGTATTCATACACGCAAGTCCGATTACAATTTCAAAGAAATGACTGATGAGCAAGTTGTGGTCATAGCTCAAGAAGAGCAAAATGAGTTTGCAATCGATTATATTGTTAATAAATATAAAAACTTTGTTCGTGCAAAGGCTCGCTCTTATTTTTTGGTAGGTGCTGATCGAGAGGATATCATTCAAGAAGGAATGATTGGCCTATATAAGGCTACGCGAGATTTTAAACATGATAAATTGGCGTCCTTTAGAGCTTTTGCAGAGCTTTGTATAACTAGACAAATTATTACGGCTATTAAGTCGGCAACAAGACAAAAACATGCGCCTTTAAACTCCTATGTATCGCTAAATAAACCGGTATATACAGAGGAATCAGAGCGTACGTTGATCGAGATGCTATCCTCAGCAAAGGTTACCAATCCTGAGGATCTTATTATCAGCCAAGAGGAATTGGATGATATTGAGCGCAATATTGGTCATATTTTAAGTGAACTCGAGTGGGAGGTCTTGGAAGGATACCTAGACGGACGTTCCTACCAAGAAATGGCTGAGGTCACAGATCGCAGTGTCAAATCTATAGACAATGCGTTACAAAGGGTTAAACGTAAATTAGAGAAGTATTTAGAACATCGGGTTTTGGATTCTCCCAGAGCCACACAGGAAGGATGACAGTCGTGACAAATTTCTTAATGATTGTAGAAGTTATCGTATCTATCTTATTAATCGTAGTAGTGGTTGCACAGAATAGCAAAAACGCAGGCATGGGTGGTGCTGTTTCTGGTGCGGCAGACTCTTCTTTTGGTGGTAAGCAACGCGGTTTAGACGCTTTCTTATCTAAATGTACGATTATATTGGGGATTATCTTTGCTGTGTTGAGCTTAGTGTTAGGGGCAATGATTAATCAATTCTAATGATGAAAGCCTGCTTTGCAGGCTTTTTCTTTTTTCAGAATAAGGAGGTGAAGATTTGAAGAAGAAAGTATTAGACTTTTATAAATCTATACAACCACATGCATATCATATTGAAGATGCTGCTATGGATAATCACATCCGTGGTGGTAAGGATCTTGAGATGTTTATTCGTTCAGCAAAAATGCTTGCTCGAGAAGGGGTGCTAACATCTTCTCGACCTGATGTATATCAATATGCAGAACAACAACATGAAGAATATGAAGGTATTTATAAGGGCTATCGTAAGTCGTATGGCTTTGTGATTATGCCGGATGATGAAGATATATATGTAGCAGAACAAAATAAAGGGACTGCTATGCACAATGATAAGGTTCGAGTTCGCGTTGTACCTTCTAACTATACAAAGCATAAACGAGAAGGCATTATCGTAGATGTTATTGAACGAGCTAATGAAACTGTAGTAGGTACCTATGATCGACAACAACACTTTGGCTTTGTTATCCCTGATGATGAGCGCATAGGGACTGATATCTTTGTAGACTTAAAAAATACATTAGATGCTCGTAGTGGCGCAAAGGTACTAGTCAAAATTACAAAATGGCCGGAAGGGGATAAAAAGCCAGAAGGTATTATTACGGAAATTCTTGGCTATAAAGGCGATGTAGGCCTCGATATTAACTGCATCATGGCGAATCATAAGATTCCATTTAATTTTCCAGACGATGTCATTAAAGCTAGCAAGAAAATTGATACTGTGATTCATGAGGATCCTGATCGTTGGGACCTTCGTGATGTACAAATGGTTACCATTGATGGGGAAGATGCAAAAGATTTAGACGATGCTGTTAGTGGTCGTAAATTACCAAATGGTAATTATGAATTAGGCGTACATATTGCAGATGTAAGTCATTATGTAACATCTGGGAAAGCCATTGACAACGAGGCCTATAAACGGGGGACATCTGTATATTTAGTTGATAGAGTAGTACCGATGTTACCAGAGGTTTTATCCAATGGTATTTGTAGTTTAAATGCCCATGAAGACCGTTATGCCATGACGTGTATGATGGAAATTAATAAAGATGGTAAGGTTGTACATTATCGCATTCGACCGTCTATTATCCATGTAGGCCGTCGTTGTAGTTATAAAGAAGTGTATAAGGCACTGGAAGAAAATATTATTCCTGACGATTTACAAGACTTTATGCCAATGCTTTGTGATTTAGCAGAAATTTCCAAAATTCTTAATGCAATGCGTCGTCGTAGAGGTGCATTGGACTTTGATTTTCCTGAGTACAAGGTATTACTTGATCATGATGGGACACCGTTGCGCATCGTAAAACGAGATCGTACCATGGCGGAACGACTTATCGAAGAATGTATGCTCATTGCCAATGAAACAGTGGCTACACATTTAGAGCATACACACCGTACATCGGTATATCGTATTCATGAGAATCCTAGTGAGGAAAAACTAGATTTATTCCAAAAGGTGCTTAATTATTTAGGTCAAAATCTAGTCCTTAGTACTGATGGTGTAACACCACGGGATTTCCAAAAAATCTTAGATGTAGTAAAAGGGCAAGATATTGAGCAAGTGGCTCAAATTATGACCTTGCGCTCTATGCAGCAAGCTAAATATAGTACTAACAATGTGGGTCATTTTGGCTTGGCATCCACATGTTATACGCATTTTACATCTCCTATTAGACGATATCCAGACTTAATGGTTCACCGCCTTTTAAAAGCGGATATGCATTGGAAGAATGGCTATTCTAAACGCGATGTAGATGAAACCTTCTTAGTGGGGGCTGTAGAACATTCTTCTATACAAGAACAAGTTGCCACTGAGGCCGAACGAGATACAGTAGATCTCAAAAAGACCCAATATATGGTTCCATTTGTAGGAGAAGTCTTTGAAGGCACAATTTCTAGCATTACGTCCTTTGGGATGTTTGTAGAATTAGAAAATGGTATCGATGGTCTTGTGCATATGAGCATGATGAACGATGATTACTATTTCTTCGATGAAGAACATTTTGTGCTCGTAGGTAAGAGAACCGGTAAAACCTATCACTTAGGTGAAAAGGTAACTGTTACATTAGTAAAAGCCGATGTAGAAAAGAAACAGATCGACTTTGTACTTGGTGAAGTTAATAATCTAATGGCTATTCAAGAACAATTGCGAAGTGGTTCTGACTATGCAAGTAGTCGCGATGGTTTTGATGGTGGCAAAGGTCGTAAATCTTCGGGCAAAGGTCGTAAATCTTCGGGCAAATCTAGTAAAAAATCTTCCCGACGTGATAGCAGTAAATCTGGCCATTCTAGATATGATACTTTCAGTAAAAAATCTAACAAAGGTAAATCAAGTCGTAAGAAGTCTAATAAAACGACTAAGCGCAATCAATCTAAGAAATCTAAAAGTAAACGTAAACGATAGAGGTACATATGGCAAAACAATCTAGTCCATCTCTTATTGCTGATAATCGTAAGGCCCGTCATGATTTTAATATTCATGAAACCTATGAAGCTGGTATTGCGTTGACAGGTACTGAAATTAAATCGATACGTCAAGGCAAATTGAACCTAAAGGATAGCTTTTGTCGCATTGATAAAGGTGAACTCTTGTTGTATGGCGTTCATATCAGTCCATACGAACAAGGTAACCGCTTTAATCATGAACCTGAACGAACTCGCAAATTATTGATGCATAAATCTGAAATTAACAAATTGCATGCTCAAGTTAAAGAAAAGGGGTTCTCTTTAGTGCCGCTCAATTTCCATTTTAGCCATGGTTATGTAAAGGTCACCGTTGGCCTTGTAACTGGTAAAAAGTTATACGATAAGCGTCAAGATATGGCAGAACGCGATGCTAAGCGAGATATTGCTAAGAGACTTAAAGAACAACAAAAATATTAAAATAAAAAGATCGAGTCATTTGACTCGGTCTTTTTTTGTGATATTTGTCAACTTATCTTGTATTTTTAGTTGATAAATGTGTATATTGAAATTATAATGTAAACAAGAGAAGTGTTTGTGGTTGACAAATTCTAAGTAGAGGAGATCCATCATGAATCAGAACATTCGGTACATTACAGAGATTGCTATTTTAACGGCTATGATTACTGTGTTAGGTGCTATTAAAATACCTAATGTCATTCCAGGTATAGAGTTTCAACTGTCAGCTCCGTTAGCGGTAGCTATATGTGCCGTATTCGGATTTAAGAAATATATTATTAGCGGATGTCTATCTAGTTTAATTGGCTTAGCGCTAGGTACCCAAACTATATTAAATGTTATGATTGCTATGCAATTCCGCCTCATTGTAGGGTTAATCCTTTGGATGTGCCATAATCATATGATTGGTATTATGATTTCAGGCCCAATTGCATCCGCCTTAGCACGGCTAACATTGTCTATTTATATTGGTAAGGCCGCATTACCTATGGTTGCATTAGCAGTACCTGGCATGATTTTTACAGTCATTATGGCTCCAGTATTTGTAAAAGTATTCCGTAAAATTCATAGCCATGCACATCAAAACCATGTAATAAAAGGCAAGGTATCATAATGAGTGAATTATATAGTGTACGCATGCGTGCAGCACAAGGTGGGCCCCATGAAAAAGGGGGCCACCATATTTCTGGGGCAGAACGTATTGTAAAATTAGATGAAGTTGGTAGTATAGCACAATCTTTAGCTGAACGCGCACTGCATCACAGTAAAGGAACAGCTGATTTTATCAATATTACTGTAGATTTAATCCCACCAGAGAAGATTACATATATTGACTGTCTAAAGGTAGAGGAACATAAAACTAGTAGTATTTCTGAATCCCATCAATTAGCAACTGAACTTTTACAAGGTCCTACTATTACTAAAACTGCAGTACACAAAGCTATTTCTATGCTAAAAAATTTAGATAGATCCATGCGCGGTGCTATGTTAGTGGATGCTATTTCAGGTGAACGCTTAGATGAAGGCAATCGAGGTGTACGTGTGAGTCATATGGACTCCTTTGACTCTCATGCATTAGGTGACAATGAACATATGAGGGAGGCTTTAGTATTGGCCTCTAAAGTTCAATCCGCAGAAGGTGTTGTTGGTGAATTATGTTGGTCTGATGATCCAGATTATACAGTAGGCTATGTGGCATGTAATGGTGTATATCATCGAATTCCTAATATGAAAGAAGTAGGATCTGATATTGGGGGACGGGTTTTCTTTGTACGGTCTGATATAGATAGTGAAAGTGTAATTGAGTATTTGGAGAGTGCTCCTGTACTTGTTCAACGGAGATAATATGTACGAATTTTTTAAAGAACAATTAGACACTAAGGTACAGAATCATAATTTACGAATCTTAAAAGAATACTGCCCTATAGATGCAGTGCGCGTGAAGCGAGATGATAAAGAATATTTGATGATGGCTTCAAATAATTATTTAGGCCTTACCTTTGACTCCCGCGTAATAGAAGGGGCTGTAAAAGGAGCTCAACAATATGGAACTGGATCTGGTGGATCGCGCCTCGTATCTGGTACGTTTCCATTATTTACAGAGCTAGAAAACGAATTAGCAAAATTTAAGAATACTGAAAAAGCCCTCGTATTTAATACAGGTTATATGGCCAATGTAGGAACTATTTCTGCTATAGCTGATAAACATACCATCATTTTTAGCGATGCTCTAAACCATGCTAGTATTATAGATGGTTGTAGATTGAGTAGAGGGGCCGTAAAGGCTTATAGCCATTGTGATGTAGACGAACTAAAGTATTTATTAAAGCAAGTAGATCGTAATGCAAGAAAGCTTATTGTCACAGATGGTGTATTTAGCATGGATGGGGATATTGCACCGCTTGATAAACTATATGAATTAAGCCGTGACTATAATGCATTGCTCATGGTAGATGATGCTCATGCAACAGGAACAATTGGTAATGGTCATGGTACGGCTGCTTATTTTAATTTAGAGAAAGAGATAGATATTCAACTCGGTACATTGAGTAAATCCTTAGGATCTGTTGGTGGTTATATAGCTGCAAATAGCACTATCATAGATTATCTCGTTAATACGAGTCGTAGCTTTATATTCTCCACCGCATTATCTCCTGCAGATATAGGAGCGGCCCTGGCTGCATTACATATTCTTGAGACAGATGCATCTGTTTTAGGGCGTTTACAAGAAAATGTAAACTATATGGCAGATAAATTAACTTCTATGGGAATTGATGCGACCAATGAAACGCCAATTTTCCCAATTCTAATCGGAAGTAATGAAGATACACTGGCAGTATCTGATTATCTATATGAGTCTGGAATTATTGGAACAGCTATTCGTCCACCTACTGTACCTATTGGTGAAAGTAGAATTCGATTGACCGTTACAGCAGCTCATAATAAAGAACAAATTGATTATGTATGTCATACATTGCATAAAGCGATGAAACAATTAAATTTATGATAGTACATAATATATCTAAAAAAGATAGTATTAAAAGAATTCCATTTGATTGCTTAAGTAGTCAATATTAGATAAGTTGAGTAGTCTAACAATAGTGAATATATCTGAACTGTGAAGGTCTCATATAATTGACAGTAATACTAAATAGGCTTATAATTATTAGACCAACGCACGGGGATGTAAAGGTTTCGACAGGGGTGCGTGTGGTATAGATAGCGAGTCGGCGTTCCATGAGGCCGTTAAACGGTGGGAAAACATTTAAACGCAGAAGAAAATTTTGCATTAGCTGCATAAGCTACGTCCCTCATACTTGTGCCTACCAAGTGTGAATGGACGTCAAACCGTAGGCTGGCTTAATTCAGTTGTTCATATGAATTAGGCGAGACAACATGAACTGGGGTTGTGTAGCTTGTCTGTGAGTGATAGCAACCTGAGATCTAAATCATAGACTGTGCTCGGAGAAGTCTATATGGCAACACTTTTGGACAGGGGTTCGACTCCCCTCATCTCCACCATATTGAATATATATGCTAGTAGTATAGAATGCTTAATAATGGTTCTATGCTTCTAGCATTTTTTTGTACACAAAAAAATATAAAAGTCAATAATTTTTATCGTTTTGATTGTGCACAATGAATATGAATTTGATCAGAT
>NZ_DXLG01000031.1 GCF_019414865.1 Veillonella sp. | reverse complement strand
TATTCATATAAATATACAAATATGATGAGCATCAAGAACGGGAAGCCTTATAACTAAAAAAGCTAGCTAATATAATTAGCTAGCTTTTTTCTATGTAATCACATATTTTATTTGCTTCGATTGTATTGTTCTAATTGGATCAATAGAACAGATACGTCCGCAGGGGATACGCCAGAGATACGACTTGCTTGACCGATGGAGTGAGGACGAATTTTATTGAGCTTTTGTTGAGCTTCAAGAGAGATACCCTTAATTTGTGTATAGTCCCATTCTTTTGGAAGAATTTTTTCTTCTAATTTGCGAACCTTATCGACTTGGTCCATTTGCTTTTTGATATAACCTTCGTAAGTAATGGAGATATCAACAGCTTCTTCTACGTCAGGTGTATAGCGTTTTAAACCAAATGCATCGGCTACGATAGCATAGGAGAGTTCGTTACGTTTTACTAAATCGTAGGCATGAATACCTGTTCTAATAGGTGCTGTACCTAAATTTTCAAGCAAAGCTTGTGTTTCCTTGGATGGATTTACAGGTGTATTTCGCAACATATCCATCGCTTCTTCGATAGCAGCTTTCTTAGCTGTAAATTTAGCCCAACGATCGTCTTTTACAAGACCGATAGCACGACCTTTTTCAGTAAGACGCATGTCCGCATTATCTTGACGAAGTAATAGACGGTATTCGCTGCGGCTCGTCATCATACGGTACGGTTCGTTTGTACCTTTTGTTACAAGATCATCGATGAGAACACCGATATATGCTTCGGAGCGAGCAAGGATGAACGGTTCTTTACCTTCAAGCCATAAAGCTGCATTAATACCAGCCATTAAACCTTGAGCAGCTGCTTCTTCATAGCCAGATGTACCATTAGCTTGACCAGCAGAGTAGAGGCCTTCAATATGTTTCACTTGAAGGGCTGGTGTTAATTGTGTTGGATTCAAGCAATCGTATTCAATAGCATACGCAGGGCGCATGATTTCTACATTTTCTAGACCAGGAATAGTACGAAGGAACGCATATTGTACGTCCATAGGAAGGGATGTACTCATACCTTGTACATACATTTCATTTGTGCCTGTACCTTCTGGTTCTACGAATAATTGATGGCGTTCTTTATCGGCAAAACGCACCACCTTATCTTCGATAGAAGGACAGTAACGAGGACCTACGCCTTCAATTTTACCGCTATACATAGGAGCACGGTGAATATTACTTGTAATGATTTCGTGCGTTTCTTTGTTAGTATAAGTCAACCAACATACATCTTCGTTGCGGTTGATCCATTCATCCATAAAGGAGAAGGAGTGGTGATGTGTATCGCCTTCTTGAACCTCCATATTTTCAAGGTTAAGAGTTCGTTTATCTACCCGGGCTGGCGTACCAGTCTTAAAACGCATCAACTCAATGCCATTATCTAGCAAGGATTGAGAAAAGTGTTCCGCTACGCGTTGACCATTTGGGCCACCTACGTAGTCGATATCGCCGATGAGGATTTTACCTTTCAAATAGGTACCTGTGCAAAGAACGACTGCCTTAGCGCCATAGAATTCGCCAAGCTCTGTAACGATACCTGTTACTTTACCATCCTCAACCTTAAGCTCGGTCACCATGATTTGCTTAACATTGAGGTTTTCTGTATTTTCAATGGTTTGTTTCATCAAATGTTGGTATTTGATTTTATCGGATTGGCAGCGCAATGAATGAACGGCAGGGCCTTTACCCATATTGAGCATACGCATTTGAATAGCCGTAGCATCCGCGTTGATACCCATTTGACCGCCTAAGGCGTCAAGCTCATAAACAAGATGGCTTTTACCAGGACCGCCAACGGCAGGATTACATGGCATAAGCGCAATATTATCTAAACTGATGGTCGCCATCAACGTGCGATGACCCATGCGGGCAGCGGCCAGAGCCGCCTCACAACCAGCATGACCACCACCGATGACGATGACATCATAATTATCTACTGTGTACATATCAATTGAATTCCTTATATATTACTTATATTGAAAGTTTATTTTATTTAAATCACGAGGCCGTAGGCCGAGTTCTCCCTATTCTCCATAGAGTGGCAATGAGGGCTTTCAAAAAACGACTTTGGCCCTGCGTAGGCCGTAGGCCGAAGTCAGACCTGGCCAGTGGAGGCTTTTTGGAAGTACTCATTGTCATCATCACTTGCCTAAACAAAAACGACTAAATAGTTCGTCGATCATGCTTTCTCGAATGGTGTCGCCCGTGATGTCACCTAGTAGTTCCCAGGCGCTGCGCAAATCGGTAGCGACAAAGTCTACTGGCATGCCCATGTCGATGGAGGAGAGGGCTTGTTCGACTTGTGCCTTTGCTTGTTCCATGAGACTGATGTGGCGCACGTTACTAATCATGGCGTTGTTGTCTTGTTTTACGCGACCACCGTAGACGAGTTCTTGCACCCATTTAGAGAGAACTGCAGAGCCTTCGCCTTCTTTGGCACTGATGCGTTCAATAGCTGTAAAATTACCGTGTTCTTTAATATTTTCGTCTGTAACGACTTGTGCCACATCGGACTTATTGAGGAGTACGATGGTGTTCAAACCGCTAACAGAGGTCAAAATTTCGATTTCTTCAGGGGTTAATGGAGTAGACCCATCGATAACACAGAGTACGATATCTGCTTTATTAATATAATCGCGAGCACGCTCCACGCCGAGGGCTTCTACCGTATCTTGAGTATCGCGAATACCTGCCGTATCGATGAGGCGCAGAGAAATGCCTTCTACGGTCATATATTCTTCAATACTATCCCGCGTTGTCCCCGGAATATCCGTTACAATAGCGCGGTTTTCGCGCAAGAGAGCGTTCATAAGGCTCGATTTACCTGCATTTGGGCGGCCTACAATAACCGTCGTAATACCATCGCGAATAAGACGACCTGTATTCGCTGTGGACAACAAATCATCCATAGCTTTCAAAATAGGCTGTAATTGATCGCGAACCTCTTGGCTCGTTACGTCCTCGATATCCTCCTCAGGATAATCGATGGTTACCTCTAAATGAGCAATCATAGCGATGAGCTGTTCACGCACATCTTTTACAAAGGACGAAACGGTCCCATCTAGCTGCGATACAGCGAGAGAGAGGGAGTCCTCTGTTTTCGCTTCAATAATATCAATGATCGCCTCTGCTTGGGTGAGATCGATACGTCCGTTCATAAAGGCGCGCTTCGTAAATTCGCCGGCTTCAGCCATGCGCACATCGTGATTTACGAGCAATTTCAAGATTTGTCGAACCGGCACAATACCGCCGTGACACTGAATTTCTACCACGTCTTCTGCGGTGTAAGAATGAGGGCCTTTCATTAATAATACAAGAACCTCGTCGATGGTTTTGTTCGTTGCAGGGTCCACAATGGTTCCGTATTGTATCGTTCTGTTTTGGAGGTCCATCAAAGGAACGGTGCCAGCACTCTTGAACAGGCTATTTACAATAGGAAAACTATCCTTGCCGCTGACCCGAATAATACCAACCCCGCCAATGCCGGGCGGCGTCGCAATGGCCGCTATTGTATCATCTATATACATAAAAATCTCCGTATTTCGATTATCTAGTATTTGCTTTTGTATATGTTCTTCGCCTGTGAAAGTTAAACTAAACTAATCTTTGCATGCGAAGATTAACTTAGGTTAGCTTTCACCATAACCTAAAGAATAAAGGGGGCAGCCCTCAAGCAACCGAAAATATCAGTCACTTGAAAGCTGCACCACTATATTATTTTTTGTACGTAATCACAACGTGACGGAACGGTTCGTCCCCTTCACTGTTAGTAACAACGTTTTTATCCCCTTGAAGGGCAGTGTGAATGATTTTACGTTCAAAAGCATTCATCGGTTCTAAGGAAACCTTTTGACGGTTGCGTTTCACCTTAGAAGCCAAGCGTTTCGCGAGATTCACCAATGTTTCTTCTCGACGAGAACGGTAATTTTCCACATCTACAACGATGTGGCAGTGGCCAGATACATCCTTGTGTGCCACGAGATTTGTTAAGTATTGAATAGCATCCAATGTTTGACCATGTTTACCGATCAAAATACCTAAATCTTCGCCGTGTACTTGGAATGTAATCTTATCTTTAGTCATCATTTTTTCGATAACTACAGTGAGGCCCATTTGTGTAAACATATCATCGAGGAATTGTTTACCTTTTTCAGCAATTTCTTGTTGATCTTCTTTTGAAAGTTCCTTTTTAGAAGGTTTTTCTACGATATCATCTTCAGAAGTTTCAACTGCTGTATCTTGTACTTCTGTTTCACTTGTTGCTACTGGCTTGGAAGCAACAGCTACAGATTGTTCTTCTACATGAGCTACTTCTTCTTGCGTAGCAGTTTTAGCTACAGATGTGAAGAATAAGCGAACAACTGCTGGTTTACGACCAATGCCCAAGAAGCCATTAGAAGGTTGTTCCAAGACTTTAGTTTCTACCAATTCTTGGCCATCTTCAGCCAATTGAGCTACGCCTTTGGCAATGGCATCTTCAATGGTTTTAGCAGATACATCGATAAATTCCATAGTGTCTCCTATTTCTTAGCTTCTAAGCTTTTGTAAATGAAATGTTGTTGCACAAATTGGAATACATTGGATACGATCCAGTAAATAACTAAGCCAGATGGGAAGTTAAGGGAGATGTAACCAATGAATAAAGGCATAAAGATTGTCATAATCTTTTGTTGTTGCGCAGCAGCACCAGTTGCACCGCTACTAGTTTGCTTGGACATAATCCATGTAGATAATGCACTCAATACTGGCAAAATGTACATTGGATCTGGTTCGCCAAGACTAGGAAGCCATAAGAATTGTACATAGTTTTGATCGTATGGATAGCCTTGTAAAGCATAGAAGATAGCGATCAAGAATGGCATTTGCACCAATAGAGGCAAACAACCAGCCAATGGGTTAACACCCATTTCTTTGTACAATGCACCCATTTCTGCTTGAAGTTTTGCAGGATCGTTTTTGTATTTATCTTGCAATTCTTTCATGCGAGGCTGTAACTCTTGCATAGCCTTCATGGATTTGATTTGTTTTACAGTAAGTGGTGCCAAAACCGCTTTAATAACGATTGTTAAAAGGATAATAGCCACACCGTAGCTTGGATAGCCTACCATTTGAGTTAATTGGAACGCATAGGTTACCAATGTAGTCATCAATTCAACGATAGGGTGGAATATACTACTTAAGAATTCCATTGTTTCTCCTTTTTCTTACAGTCCGAAACCGTCCTTTGCGCATCTATATATCGTTATGGTATGGTCTAAATTTCATCCATACAGATGCTCAGGTATTTCCAAAACTGTGCTAGATGTTTTTTGTGAAAGTTGCTTTCACAGAACGCATCCAGCCTAATCCAAAATAGATTATGGTACTGGATCGTAGCCACCCTTATGGAAAGGATGACAGCGAAGAATGCGTTTTAAACCCATCCAGCTACCTTTCAAAGGACCATATTTTTCGATGGCCTGCAAAGTATATGTGGAACATGTCGGATAATAACGGCAACATCCAGGTTTTAAGGGAGATATGGCAAGCTGATAGAACCTAATTAAAAGTCGTAAAAGCGTAGTTATACAGCGTTTCATAGAAACCTCCATATACACAAAAAAGGACCAAAGCCTCTAACTTGTGGTCCTATTTATCATTTTGTACCAATAATTTGCTTTTTCGCAAGAGATACAAAATCTCCTTTTCCGCTTTTTCGTAGGTAGCGTTTTTCAGAGGGCCACGTCCAACAATTACGATATGATACCCTTCGCGTATGGAATGTTGATTGAGGCGATACACCTCTTTCATGAGCCGTCTAGCTCGGTTGCGCTCAACAGCACAACCAACCTTTTTGCCGGTTACAAAACCAATGCGCGTAGATTGCTTCGCCACGGGCATACGATAGAGTACACACATACGGCCTACTTCGTATTTTCCGTGCTTATACACAAGGCGATATTCATTATTGTGCGTCAGTCGTCTTGCTTTATCGAGGCAATAATCCATATGCATTGTCCTTAAGTCCTAAAAATAGAAAAACTTGGCAGCAGCGCCAAGTTTTTTCTCCTGCCTAACAGCTATTATATTATGCAGATAAGCGTTTTCTGCCTTTTGCACGTCTTCTTTTTAAAACGAGACGGCCACCGATAGTTTTCATGCGTTCACGGAAACCATGGGTACGTTTTCTCCAAAGAGTATTTGGTTGGTAAGTACGTTTCATTAGTAAAACACCTCCTCGTCATTTTGTATTGTTTTACTTATACCATAACAGGGTAATTATAGAGTTAAAACGTAAATTTGTCAATATAATAAAGGCATTCTGCTTGTGAGTTCTTGTATTTCTGTAATAATTCTATCACACATTTCATCCTGTAATTGATGTTACGTTTCCAGGGGGAGGAATATAGGGCTCCTTCATCGCTCCATACTAACCGTAAAGTCGCTCAAAAGGACCCTATATTCCCTCCCTAAGGCAATCCTAATTTAACCTTACACACCACTACACGATGTAAACGTAACATCAATATCAGCAAAACAAGAACTCACAACTCTAATATTTTTATATAAGACAAATTTACATTTTGATCTCTTATTGGAAAAAGGGGAGGAGTAGATGTGGTTTTCTCCTTCCATACTCATCGTAAGTCAGTCAAAAATCCACATCTATTCCTGCTCCTAACATACACTAATGACTACTATAACACCTACCACCAGTATAAAAAGTAGTATCAGTTTTTATATCAAACCTAAAAGTCTTTCAGAATACGGATCTAAGATTTAACAAATCTTACCTTTTAACCTCTTGAGGGAAAGGGGAAATTTGATGTAAACGTAACATCAATTTACAGCAACACAAGAACTCACAATTCTAATATTTTTTATATTAGACAAATTTATGTTTTGATCTCTAATTGGAAGGAGGGGAGGAATAGATGTGGTTTTCTTCTTTTCCCCTCTCCCCAATTTTCATTTAAGTTGTGTTGATAACATTTTATAAACAGGTCTAATGTAGATTGCTAAAAGGTATATCTATTACTTTTCCAGTTGTGTGTATAGTAATCATAAAAATTATCTTATAGGAGGAGGGGAAGTGAAACTACTTTTTGAGCGACTTGCGTCAGGATGGAGCGATAAAAGTAGTTTTCATTCCTGCCCCAAAAGTAATTGATGAACAAAAGATGAGATAATAACTGAGTTATTAACACTTCTCCTTCAGATAACCAAAAGTTATCCACAGAATAAATGACAAACTAGTGATTTTTTGGTACAATCATAACTGAAATTAGGAAAAAGTATATATTTTTATAAGTTTTTGTTGGATAACTTTTAAGGTTATCCACATTTTTTCTCTTTTGACCTGTGTAATCTATAAAGTCAGTTATTATCTGGTTAGAAGAGAATTTTATTTTCACTTATTCACAGGTTGTGCACAGGTTATTCACAGGAATAACAGGTTTTTCCACAGCTTTCACAATAGTTATACACATTATTCCTAAAGTTATACACATTTATCGCAATAGTTATACACAAGAGGCACGTCATGCAGTCATTTGATTTGAATAATATATGGGAACATATATTGCAAGAGGCGAAAAAGAACATGCAACATTTGCCTGACGCGTTGTACTTGCGCGTCACGTCATCGTTGATTCCCATGTCTCTCGACAGTCATTCGATCCATATAGGGGTCATGCAAACATTTGTTAAAAACTTAATCGATCAGCAGCCGCAGATTAGCAAGGCTTTACAGGATGCTATTACTACGGTTATCGGTTCCCATCGGGATATGGTGTTATTCGATTTCAATCAAGAGAGTGTAGATACTACCTTTGTTGATGAAAGTCTCATCGATGATGCACCTGTAGTGGCTCCACCGATGCCATTACCGCCTGTGGTAGAGGAAAAAGCTCAACAAGATGAGTTCTATAAACCAATCTATCAAGAGCCTGTCTATATCGACCGCGCACCAGCTCCTGTGAATATTCCAGATGAGCCAATGGTAGCGCCTAGTAAAACAGTTGAAACTACAACACCTACATTACAGTCTGATAATGTACCTGTGGATTTATCCTTATCTAACCTTAATCCAGCGTACCGTTTTGACAACTACGTTACAGGCAACGCGAACCGCATTCCATTTGGGGCGGCTCAAAATGTAGCTGAGTTCCCAGGCGGCGACTATAATCCGCTCTTTATCTATGGTCCATCAGGTCTAGGTAAAACGCATTTGATGCACGCCATCGGCAACGCTATCAAGGAAAATCATCCTCACATGAAGGTTATGTCCATTACGAGCGAAAACTTTATGAACATTTTCGTAGAAACATTGCAGCGTAACCAAGGTAAATTGTTCCGCAACACATTCCGCAACATCGACGTGCTCATGATTGACGATATTCAGTTCCTTGAAAGTCGTGAAAGTACGAAAACTGAGCTATTTAATACGTTCAATGAGTTATTAAATAACAACAAGCAAATCGTCCTCACCTCTGATACGATGCCAAACGATATGGAGCAATTCGAAGACCGTCTTCGTTCTCGTTTCCAAGCTGGCTACATTGCTACCATGGAAAATCCAGATTTAGAAACACGCATCGCCATCTTTAGATCTTTGCTAGAACGAGAATATAAGAAAAATCGCGTTATCCGCATCGATAACGACTCCATCAACTACGTGGCGTTACAATTTAGCGAAAACGTCCGCGTGTTGCAAGGTGCTTTCACCAAATTAATCGGCACTGCATCTATCGATCAACGTCTTGAATCTATCGATCTAGAATACACTAAACAAGCCTTAGCTGGCCTCGTTCAAACCGAAGAGGTGAACATGGTCACTATGGAAAGCATCCAAAATTTTGTAAGTTCTTATTTCAATATTAAAAAGCAAGACTTGCTCGGCAAAAAGCGTAAGGCACAGTTCGCATTCCCACGGCAAATCGCCATGTATCTATGCCGTGATATGATCAATGAAAGTTATCCGCAAATCGCAGCAGCCTTCTCTCGTGACCATACGACAATTCTCCATGCGTACGATAAAATTACGAAGGAAATTGAACAAAACGAAGAAACTAAGAACATGATTTCTGAAATTAAACAGAAATTAACAACCTGTGGATAACTCTGTGGATATATTGTGCGTAACTTTGTGGATATCCTAAAAACCGTGCTCCGCTGTGAGTATGTGGATAAGTGGTTACAAACTATCAACATAGTTATACACAACAGAGAAATCGCACAGTTAGTAGCGCCAATTCACTTTTACACATATGAACAGGCCCCTACTATTACTACTACTAAAACTAACAAACAATCAAAAAACCAGTAGAAACAGATCTATCGTAGAATATCTATAGAGCATCTACAGTAGCAAACATAGAATATTACAAACAAGATAAGTAATTATTAGAGCTTCTACAATATATAGAAATATAGAAATCAAAAAGGAGTTATATATGCATATTACATTCCCAAAAGCAAATCTCCAAAAAGCAATCAACGTATTGCAAAAGGTATCTCAAAATAAAACAAGTTCCAATTTACCAGGTGCTATCTACATGACAACAAAAAATGGCCAAGTAGAATTGCAAGGTAACGACTTTGAACTCGGTATTCGTTTAACCATCGATGGCGACATCAAAGAACCTGGTACATTAGTAGTTGGTTCCCGTTATTTCCAAGAGTTAATCCGCAAATTGCCTGGAGATACTATTGAACTTTACAAACCAGAGGACGGAAATTCTTTAACAATCACATCAGGTTCTTCTGAATTCAACCTCGTAACATTACATCCAGATGATTTCTCCTTGGTTGAACAAATTCACGACCAAGATCATGTAAACATTGATAGCTTTGCTATGAAAGAACTCATCGATTTAACAAACTATGCAGCTGCTACTGACGAAGATCGTCCTGTATTTACTGGTGCTCTTCTTGAAATTAAAGAAAACGAAGTAACAATGGTTGCCACTGATACACACCGCATGGCTGTTAAGAAAATTACTATCGATGAACCAGCAACTACGCCAATGCGTGCTATCATTCCTACAAAAACGTTGGCTGAAGTATCTCGTTTGTTACCAACAGATAATCCAGCGATGATCAACATCATTTGGAACCGCACACAAATCGTTTTCAACTTTGAATCGATTTACATTATTTCTCGTTTAATTGAAGGCACATACCCTGAATATGAAAAGGTTATTCCTTCCCAATTCGACTCTAGCGCTGTTATTGACCTCCGCGAATTCGCTGGTGCCGTTGACCGCGTATCCTTGTTGGCTAAAGACATCAGCTATAACGTAATTCGTTATGATTGGGCTGAAAGTAATGTAACATTGTCTACTCAAAATACTGAAATCGGTATGGCAAAAGAAGACGTAGCTGTTGAATTTAAAGGCACACCTTTCACAATCTCCTTCAATGGTCGTTATATCTCTGATATCTTGCGCCATAGCACAGGCGACAATATCCACTTGTTCTTAAAACAAAATGGTCCAGTTGTTATTCGCCAAGATAATAATCCGAACTATACATACGTAGTAACACCAGTTCGTACGAATGCATAAAGTAGGGCAGTAGTCAATGGAGGAGCTTGCGACGACAGGGACACTGCATCACTTTGTTCCGAACGTAAAATTTTCTAGGCTACAACGTAGCCTAAAGAAAATTCACAGTGAGGAACTGTACTCTGGTACTAAATAATTAATAATGTTAAAGTCAGTCTATTATTAGTTTATTGATAATACAATCACTACGTTGTATATTTTATTGAATTAATATACAAATCTATATTAGGTAATGATGAGTAAAAGTCATCGTTACCTAATTCCCATATAGTTATAAATTGTCCACTATAGGAGGACGTTATGAAAGAGCAACAGCAGGTAACCATTCATACGGAGTACATTCAAATTGATCAGTTGTTGAAGTTAGAAGGTATCATCGAAACAGGTGGTCAAATTAAATCCTTTATCGATGAAGGCATCCTTACTTTGAATGGTCAAGTTATCACAGAAAAGCGCAAGAAATGCCGTGTTGGGGATGTGATTTCTTGCGAAGGTCTCGATGTAGATCTCGTGATTACTCAAGAGGAGGATTAATCGGTGAGAATTGACTCACTGCAATTATTCCAGTTTCGTAATTATAAGGATGTAACGATTCAGTTTAATCCGGAGATTATCGTTTTGCACGGCACCAATGGGGCTGGTAAGACTAATATCCTCGAATCGATTTATGTGGGTACCATTGGTAAAAGCCATCGGACCAACGATACATCGGATATGCTCATGTTCAATGCTGAGGAAGCAGGCATTGTCGTTAAGTTCGAGAAAAAGGATACACCTCAAAAGGTAAATATTAAGTTATTCCGTCAAGGTCCTAAGGATATTCGTTTAAACGATACTAAAATATCTCAAAAAGAATTGATTGGTACATTAAATACAGTTATCTTCTGTCCTGAAGATTTACAGCTCATCAAAGGAACGCCGTCAGGACGTAGACGTTTTCTCGATATGGAAATCTCTCAGACGAGTGCTACCTATTATCATCAGTTGATGCAGTATAATCGGTTATTACAGCAGCGCAATGCGATCCTTAAGGAATATAGAGGTAAGCAGAACATTCCTCTTGAAGAATGGGATTTGCAATTAGCCGATATGGCGAGTTTTATCGTAAAGAAACGATTAGAAAGCTTAAAGAAAATCAATCTTCTCATCGATTTGATGAACCGCAAATTGACGGGTGGCCTCGAGAATTTGACCATTGGTTATGAACAGCCATATATGGATAATGGATCCTTAGAATTTACAAAGGAAGGCTTTTACGAGCGCATTAAAGCAGCGTTGCCGCAGGATCGTCATCGGATGACCACTAGCGTAGGTCCTCATCGCGATGATTTACGATTCTTTTCCGATGCGATGGATTTAAAGAAATTTGGATCCCAAGGGCAGCAACGAACGGCTGTATTGTCCTTAAAGTTGAGCGAGCTTGAGTTTATTAAGTCCGAGGTTGGGGAATATCCAGTTCTGCTACTAGACGATGTATTGAGCGAACTTGATGAATCGAGACGAGCGAATTTATTGCAGTTTATTCATAAACGTATTCAAACATTTATTACTACTACAGACATTCATGATTTTAAAGATTTGAAATCGGTTCAATTTATTTCTTGTGAAGGGGGAAAGGTTCAGTATGGACAGCCTTGATCTTTGTTTACCAAAGGCCTTATCAAAACTGAATTTACTGGAACAATATAAATTAAATACCCTCGTTCACAAGTGGCGTGATGTAGTGGGCGATGTCATTGCGGAGCATACAAAAATTGTGTCTATTAAGCCTCCAGACATGGTAATTAGTGCAGATAACTCCATGTGGATGCAGGAACTACAGATGCAAAAACGGCGTATCATTGAGGCGATAAACAAATATTACCATCAAGAGGTCATCAAAGATATTCGCTTTATCATGAAACGTCAGAGCTATGTGAAAGCAGACATCAATACGTCTATATCTCTTCCTGACAAAATAGGGGAATCTAAAAAGATTAATTTTGCAGATATCGTGCTTTCAAAAGAAGACGTAGAAGCCATCGATAAATCGTTAGAGAAGACAGATAACGAAGAATTAAAGGCTGCTTTTAGAAAAGTACAAATTACGGCTCGAAAGCGGGAAATCTATTTAGAGCAGCATGGGTATCATCGTTGTGGTCGATGTGGCATGCATATGGAATCTAAAAAAGAAATCTGTCCGACCTGTGAATATGAATTGCATCGAGCTCATATTAAGGACATTAAGGCAGTTATTAGAAAGTATCCGTACTTTAAATACAGCGACTGTCAGCAATTTATACAATGTACCTTCCCAGACTTTGCAGAAGCCATGCGGGAATCTATATACTTTTACTTAGATAAAATTTATAAAGGGTCCATTAATCGCCGTCATATGTATATGGTGGCTATGCTCATCACTCATAAGAAGCCTGATGAGCTAACGGACCAGCACGTTATTAATTTGTGCAACAAATATCGATCTAAGTTCCTTGCTGAAGAGGAACAGCGGAAAATCGATTCATTAAATGGGACATTAGAAAAGTAGAGGAGGCATTCCTATGTACGTTCATATTGGGGATACCGTTTCCGTGCCTATCGAATCCATCATTACTATGGTGCACGCCAAGGGCGGAAAATCCCATAAAAGTCCTATTCATCACTATGAAAGCTTAGAGTATATCGCCATGGTACCAGAGGAGCAGATCAAGACCTATGTGGTCACAGATGATTGCGTTTATGGATCTGGTGTTAGTATTAAGACTTTAATGAGACGAATTGATGAGTTTTATAGTATAATAAAGAGATAAGATTTATTCTGTACATGTGTTGTACCAAATTTCAATCCAGTACAGTGTGATAGATTGTTAGGAGGAGTTTGTTTCATGCCTGAAGAAAATTATGGCGCTCAGAATATACAGGTTCTCGAGGGTCTTGACGCGGTACGTAAACGCCCTGGTATGTACATTGGTAGTACGTCCATTCGCGGTTTACATCACCTCGTTTATGAAGTAGTAGATAACTCTGTTGACGAAGCGCTCGCAGGTTACGCTACACATATCGAAGTATCCATTAATAAAGATAACAGTATTACTGTTGTCGATGATGGTCGTGGTATCCCTACAGGGATGCATGAATCCGGTATGTCTGCGGTAGAGTTAGTATTAACAAAATTGCATGCTGGCGGTAAATTTGGCGGTGGCGGCTACAAGGTTTCTGGTGGCCTTCACGGCGTAGGTATTTCCGTAGTAAATGCGTTGAGTGAATGGACTAAGGTTCAAGTAGCTCAAAATGGTATCGTTCAAGAGATTTCCTTTTCTCGTGGTCATAAAACTTCTGAATTACATGAAATCGGTAAAGCAGAAGGTACTGGTACTACCGTTATCTTCAAGCCAGATGCTGAAATCTTTGAAACTACTGTATTCAACTTTGATACATTGAAAATTCGTTTACAAGAATTGGCATTCCTTAATAAAGGCCTTCGCATTACATTGAGCGATTTGCGTCAAGAGGAACCTCGTGTTGAAAGCTTCCACTACGAAGGTGGTTTGAGTTCTTTCATTACCTTCTTGAACGAAAATAAAGAAGTAGTAAACCCAACTGTAATTTACATTGAAAGTACAAAAGACGACGTAGTTGTAGACGTTGCATTGCAATATAACGATAGCTACAGCGAAAACTTGTTGTCCTTCGTAAATAACATCAATACCATTGACGGTGGTACTCACCTTTCTGGTTTCCGTGCTGCCTTGACTCGTACCCTCAATGATTACGGTCGTAAAGCTGGTTTGATCAAGGAAAATGAGTCCAACCTTTCCGGTGAAGACGTACGTGAAGGTTTGACAGCTGTTGTATCTGTAAAAGTATTGGAACCTCAATTTGAAGGCCAAACTAAAACTAAACTTGGCAATAGCGAAGTTAAAGGTATTACAGACGTTATCGTATCTGAAGGTCTTAAGACATTCTTCGAAGAACATCCGCAAGATGCGAAGAAAATCATTGAAAAAGCGACTATGGCAAGCCGTGCTCGTGAGGCAGCTCGTAAAGCCCGCGACTTAACGCGCCGTAAAAATGCCTTGGAAGTATCTAGCCTTCCTGGTAAATTGGCAGATTGCTCTGAAAAAGATACATCTATGACTGAAATTTATCTAGTCGAAGGTGACTCTGCGGGCGGTTCTGCAAAACAAGGTCGCGATCGTCGTTACCAAGCGATTTTGCCATTGCGTGGTAAAATCCTTAACGTAGAAAAAGCGCGCCTTGATAAGATTTTAGCTAATAACGAAATTCGCTCCATGATCACTGCATTCGGTACTGGTATTGGGGAAGAGTTTGATATTACAAAATCCCGTTATAACAAGATTATCATCATGACAGATGCGGACGTTGACGGCGCTCATATCCGTACCTTGTTATTAACATTCTTCTACCGCTATATGAAACCATTGGTAGAGGAAGGTCATATCTACATTGCTCAACCACCGTTGTACCAAATCAAGAAGGGTAAATCCCACTGGTATGTATACTCTGATGCGGAGCTTACAGCTAAACTTGATGAAGTAGGTCGTGATGGTATTACCATCCAACGTTACAAAGGTTTAGGTGAAATGAATCCTGAACAATTATGGGAAACTACAATGAATCCTGAAAATCGTACGATTTTACAAGTTAGCTTAGAGGACTCCATCGAAGCTGATAAAATCTTTACAGTTCTCATGGGCGATAAGGTAGAACCTCGTCGTAAATTTATTGAAGATAACGCAAAATACGTGCGTAATCTGGATTTATAAGAGGTGACCCATGGCTGAAAATCAAAATAATAATGTAGAGTTTACCTCTAATAAAGATCAACATTTAAAACGTTCCCTAAAAGCACGTCATATGAACATGATCGCTTTAGGTGGCGCTATCGGTACTGGCTTATTCGTAGCTGGTGGTGAAGTAGTAAGTACAGCAGGCCCTGGTGGTGCGCTAGTGGCTTATGGCCTCATCGGTATCATGGTGTACTTCCTCATGACATCTCTTGGGGAAATGGCTACGTACTTGCCGATTCCAGGTTCCTTCGGGACTTATGCAAAACGCTATGTAGATCCTGCCTTTGGTTTTGCCTTAGGTTGGAACTACTGGTTTAACTGGGCTATTACCTTGGCTGCTGAAGTATTAGCAGGGGCGCTGATCATGAAATATTGGTTCCCTGATGTGCCTGCCATCGTATGGTCTGCTTTGTTCTTGCTCGTTTTATTCGGCTTGAACTATTTATCGACTCGTTCCTTTGGTGAAAGTGAATATGTATTCTCTAGCATCAAGGTTATTACCGTATTCGTATTCCTGTTCTGTGGCTTTATGCTTATCTTTGGCATTGGAGGCACATCTCCAGGATTTGCGAACTGGACAGTAGGGGAAGCACCATTCGTAGGTGGTTGGGAATCTATTCTTGCTATCTTCATGGTGGCTGGTTTCTCATTCCAAGGTACTGAGCTTATCGGTGTAGCCGCTGGTGAAGCAGAAAATCCAGAAAAGAATGTGCCAAAGGCGATTAATTCTATTTTCTGGCGTATATTATTGTTCTATATTGGTGCTTTCATAGTTATCGGTTTCTTAATTCCTTATACTGATCCAAATTTATTGAATTCTAGTGTAGAGAATGTATCTATTTCTCCATTTACACTCGTATTTGACCGATTTGGTTTTGCTTTTGCTGCTAGCTTTATCAATGCTATCATTTTAACGGCAGTACTTAGTGCTGGTAACTCTGGTCTTTATTCTTCTACTCGTATGCTATATGCACTTGCTAAAGAAGGGCAAGCACCAAAAATCTTCACTAAGCTTAATAAACATGGTGTTCCAGTGCCAGCGTTAATTTTAACTACAGCAATCGGTTTATTTGCATTCCTTACAAGCTTTATCGGCGAAGGTACTGCATATACTTGGATTGTTAATATTTCTGGTCTTTGCGGTTTTATAGCATGGGTTGGTATCGCTGTTTCTCACTATCGCTTCCGCCGTGCCTTCATTGCACAAGGTAGAGATCTTAAAGAATTACCTTACAAAGCGTGGTTGTTCCCAATTGGCCCAATCTTGGCGTTCATTCTTTGCGTCATCATCATTGCTGGTCAAAACTACTCCGCTTTCACAGGCGATACAATCGACTGGTATGGCGTATCCGTTGCATACATCGGATTGCCAATCTTCTTCGCAGTATACTTAGGTTATAAATACATCAAGAAAACAAAACTTGTTCCATTGAAAGAGGTTAACCTAGACCGCGATTTTGATCGATAAAAACATATAATTAGACCTGTTCATTATGAATGTAGTGAACAGGTCTTTTTTTGTGATTGTATTTCTGTGAAAGCCTTGCTATAATAAATCAAATATATTGTAGTCAATTAGAAAGGATACAATTATGATTATTACTACAACTATGCATATTGAAAATAAACCAGTTCAAGAATATAAAGGTATCGTATTTGGTGAGGTCGTAGAAGGCCGTAACTTTGTGAAAGACTTTATGTCTGGCATTCGCGACATCGTTGGTGGCCGTAGTGGCAGCTATGAAAATTCTTTGATGAGTGCGCGCCAAGCAGCCCTTGATGAAATGTCTCAACGGGCTTCTAAAATGGGTGCTAATGCTGTTATCGGTGTATCCTTCCAATACAGTACAGTAGGTGCAGAAAATGGCATGCTCATGGTCACATGCAATGGTACAGCTGTTGTAGTTTAATAAGAATTGATAGATGGGACCACTTGTTTCATTCCACCGGCCGGGTCTGACTACGCCCTTTGGGCTCCGCAGAGCCAAAGTCATGAAACAAGTGGCCCCATCTATTTTCTATAAAATACAATCGGACTAAGGAGAAAAGGCCCATATATCACTTAGTCCTGAACATAAGATTTCATGAAATGAAATCCAAAGTAAAGGTAAAGTCGCATAGAAGTCATGCTCAGCTTTTCTTATTAAATACAACAGCCCCTTTTTATGTATCTTTCTATATATCATTCTTGGTTATCATATAAAACTATTTATTTAAACTTTACAAAGCATAAAAGTTGAGATGCTAAATAATATCAAGAATTAATAATTATGAAAAAAGCCGCCTATTATGATATGTACCCATTTTCCTGGACACATATTATTTACTAGCCTAAACACATGGA
>NZ_DXLG01000030.1 GCF_019414865.1 Veillonella sp. | reverse complement strand
GTTTTATTACACTATATTAAATATAGTATTCTATGTAATCATCAGGAATTTTCTTTTCCTCTGCCTGGCCATTATTAGTACGACGAGGTTTACGGACATACATATTTTCTGGATCTGTTTCAAAGATAACCATATCTTTAGGGATATCGTGTTTAATAACGAGATTACAACCGATTTTGGTACGAGCCCCAATCGTAATATCGCCTAAGATTTTCGTACCTGTACCGATGAGTACTTCATCTTCGATGGTCGGATGGCGTTTTACCTTTTTAGAGGACATGCCACCTAACGTCACTTGGTGGAACAAGGTCACATTATCCCCTACGATTGCCGTTTCACCGATAACGACACCCATGCCATGGTCGATAAATAAACCACGACCGATGGTAGCACCTGGATGGATTTCAATGCCGGTTACGTGACGAGAATGAAGTGCTACGCGACGAGCCAAGGTTGGCCATCCCGCCTTATAGAGGCGATGCGCAAAGAAATGCCAGAACAAGGCTGTAATATGCGGGTATGTCCAAATGACCATCCACACATTTGTTGCTGCCGGGTCAGAATCCATTACACGTTTAATATTATATTGAATTTTGCCCCATAATTCGCGTAAACCTTGTATCATAGCGACTCCATCTCAAACAACTCTACTCATATAATATATAGTATACAACATATGTGGTATGTATTCCTATACATAAGATGCTTTATCTATGCGAAATCCGTTACTTTACATATTCATTATTGGCAAAGTCCAAAAGGGATAAATATTTTTCTACCCCATCTGGCGCAATCACCACAATATTCGCCTTTGGCTCTTCACGAGCAATACGCTTTGCCGCAACGATAGCCGCCCCTGAGGAAAGGCCAATAGAAACACCACTTTCACGCATAAAGGTTTGCACTTCACTGAAAGCCTCTTCATCGCTTACGGTTTGTACACCGTCCATCAAGCTTTGATCAAAGTTTTCAGGAATAAAGCCTGCCCCAATGCCTTGAATTTTGTGAGGGCCGCCCTTGCCTTCCGTAATGGCTGGAGAACCTGTTGGCTCTACGGCGATGGCTTTCAAGTTAGGATTATGTTCTTTCAAACGTTTTGCAACGCCTGTGAAAGTGCCGCCAGTACCGATACCAGCTATGAATACATCTACATTTGGCACTTGCTCTACGATTTCAGCACCAGTTGTACGATAATGCATATCTGGGTTTGCAGGGTTTACGAATTGGCCCAATGTGAAAGCATTTGGATATTTATCTAAAATTTCATTAGCTCGTTCAAGAGCACCTCTCATACCCGTTTCTTTCGGTGTTAAGATGAGCTGCGCACCATAGGCCTTAATGAGCTCACGGCGTTCTTTACTCATGCTTTCAGGCATAATAATTACAGTTTTAATATGCAAGATGGCGCCCACCATGGCAAGAGCAATGCCTGTATTACCGCTTGTAGCCTCTACGATAATGCTATCTTCGTGAAGGCGTCCTTTTTCTTTAGCATCTTGCAACATGCCAAGTACTGCACGGTCTTTCACAGAACCGCCTACATTATATTTTTCAAGTTTTACATAGATATTGGTATTTGGTAATTGATATACCGGAGTTTTACCAATCAATTTAGTTGTTTGATTTGTGACTATGCTCATCTGATCCTCCTTTTGGCGATAGATGATAAAAATCGTCCTCAGGAACATCCCAAGGACGATATGATTTCCACCTTGTTATTCTCTATACACTGGATATAACCATTTGTGTATTCTCATAAATACACTCATACTCTATCACCTGCATCTATGCATTGTCAAGAGAATGAGAACCGCTTTTAAAACCCTAAAAATATAGGAAATAACTAGGTTTATTTATAAATTTGTCAGTGTATCTACCACCACACCCCAGGTAACAGGCACCATAATGATAGCTAACGCAAGCCCAATAAAGATGACGGCCCCTAGTATAACGGTAAGCCGTGGAATGATGGCTATTACAGTGCTATTTGCTAGGTTATAAGCCTTGTCTATATCATAGTGCAGTGCTACATAGCCCCATAGGAAGCCTGCTATCAAATATGTCGCTACATAAGGGTCCAGTATGATATGCGTTGATGTCATCAATTCAACATGCATTAAACGATTGATGACTGGTGAAAGCAACACATTAGTGAGTATAGCTATAAACTTGAACCATATAAGACATATAATATAAGACCACATAGTTCTCATGGTCATCCGCAACATATAAAGCAGACCAACCATACCTGAACCCAACGTGCCCTTTGTATGCACCATGTACCGTTCCATCCAAGACGGTTGGTCTTTGCCTTGATGTAGTTGGTCATAGTGAAATGATAAATTTCTTTCACCATGCGCCAAATCGACGAGGCCTAACGCTTGTAACAACACCAGAGCAAAAACGACAACAACGCCTATTTGGAAGCTTTCACTAAAGAATAGAGCCATCGGGTCAAATGTTAGCTCACTCAAAGACGATAAATTACCATAAACATCATAAAATGCAGCATATATGCCATTTGTTATGAGTACATCCACGATAAATAGGGTCAATATAAAGATAAGATACCCATTCCACCGAGTCCATCTGCTGAGATGTGACAACTGCGTATGCTCCCCTACGATTATGGATGCAGGGTGAATAGACAAGATCACACCGATCATAAAAAACATTATGAACGATGTGCCCATTGTTATATATTCATATACCATATTAACGGTATGCTACGCGCTCAGGCTGCATGTCGTGAAAATGAAGGCGTTCTTTTGCCGTTTTTTCCCACTCTGTACCAGGCTTGCCATAGTTTGCATATGGATCGATGGACAAACCACCGCGTGGCGTAAACTTACCCCATACCTCGATGTACTTTGGATCCATCAACTTGATGAGGTCTTTCATGATGATATTGATGCAATCTTCGTGAAAGTCCCCATGGTTACGGAAACTAAATAGGTACAATTTCAAAGACTTGGACTCAACCATTTTCTTATCTGGTACATAAGAGATATAGATTGTGGCAAAGTCAGGTTGACCTGTCATAGGACACAAGCTAGTGAACTCAGGACAATTAAACTTAACGAAGTAATCATTGTCAGGGTGCTTGTTATCAAACGCCTCTAACACCTGTGGTGCATAATCAGTTGGGTAATCGGTCTTGTGACCTAACATCGTTACCCCTTGTAACTCTTTTTCAGATCTGCCGGATGCCATAAGGAACCTCTTTCTATATCTTCTAGAACTCTATAATTAAATATATTGAATAATTCATATAATACTTAATTATAGCATATAAAAGCATATACTACTTATAGAGATAAACGATTTCAGACTATAGTTAAATGACCAGTCCATCCTATATTCCTAAATAAACTATCCTATCCTCATACTCTAGTTCAATTACATTATGCTCACATATAGATTGTATAAAATTAAAATTTATAATAAAATATTCATATACATTTGGTAATGTTAGTTTATTCAGAACGATATAATACCTTATGGAGGTCACTTATGAAATTAAAACAGCTTATTTTATCTAGCATCGCTGTAGGTGCATTAGCTTTCACATTTGGCACGGCACAACCTGCACAAGCGGCTATTGGCATGGAGAATCCAGGTCCAGCTATGAACCTTGAAAAACCGGCATCTGTTACAACTGCTCATCATATCAATGTAGATGGTAAAGTGGTTGAACCTATCAACGGTCAACAAAATGTAATCTATGTAGATGGTCAGCCACTCGTAGCATTACGCCAAGTATCTGAAGCATTGGGCTATAAAGTGGCATGGGATGAGCCTACTAAAACAGCATTAGTGGACATGAACATTGCTACACTAGCAATCCAACCAGATTCTGCAGAAGTTGTACGTCATGGTAAATTAAAAATCATCAATCTTGATACTTCCGAATCCTTCTTACCTGCAGCTCGCAAGGTAGATGGTACTATCTTTGTAAAACCTCAAGTATTCAAATTATTATTGAACGATGTAAAAATTACAAAGGACGAAATCTTCATCGCCCCTCAACGCGCACAATTAGCGTCTACTACAAATACAGAGGTAACTCACAAGAATGAACTCAACACATTCTTGCCACCATCTCAAAATGATGTAAAGAAAAAAGAAGATCCAAAGGCTACAGAAAAACCTCTTATTAAAATTAAGAAATCCTTAGCTAAAGATACTGTAACTACAGACGAACAAACTCAATCTACAAATGCATCTGAATACCAACGTGCTAACGGATTAGATCGATAAGCCAAACTAAGAGATTGTTAAACAAGTTCTCAACGCATCAAAAATTTATACAAATAAAAAGGTCCCATACGGGACCTTTTTATTATATATAACGTATATAGTTATTCAAAATTAGTTTTACTAAATTTGATGGCTATATTATCTGCCAAAACCATAACGGTTAAGTGCTGTATTACCATTACCATATATAGCCATGATCTTCGCCATGAAATAGTCAGCTACTGCTAGAGAGTATGCTGCAATATCATTGTAATCAGAGTATTTTGGTGCAACATTAGTCACAGTAATGTTTTCAATAGTAGTACTAGCTTTAGGAGTAGTCAATTTATTTGTAGTAGGCGCAGGATCTGTAACAGTTACTGTAGAACCCATGGCTGGATTAACATAACCTGTTGGAGTAGATACTGGTGGACGTTGGGAATCAGTATATTTGTAGCCATAAGAAGCGTCTGCTTGTTGTGGTGCTACTGTAACAGCGCCAAAAGCAAGTACAGCTGCGGCCAAAACGATAGAGAATTGTTTTGATGCTTTCATAAAAAACCTCCAAATAACACAAAAGTATTTTATCAAAAATTATGATAACGTAGATTTATTATAAACTATCTAAATAAACGCACAATGAAAGAGGGTTAATATCATTTATCTTTCATTTATCACTTTATTTTGATACCTTTGAAAGCATCTTTCACCTCATCCATTTGGCGTTTTACATCACCAACAGATTCTTTTACATCATCGGGAACCTTGATGTTATCTATACCTTTAGCTGACTCAGAGGCACGTTTACTATTTTCACCAGCTTGCTTCATCCCCGCTTTAATCCGGTCCATATTCTCATCGATCTCATCGAAGGATTCGTCGTAGAGGATAAAATTACTACCCCCATGAGATGTAATGTTGAGCGACCCCATGGTGAGCTGCCCATTATCGATACGCAACGCATCTGTAGAAATGGTCGTAATATTTGTATTGACTGTCACATCACTAAATGATAAATGGCGCCCCTTATTGTGAAAGTTTCCTGTAATATTTTTAATTGGAATGAGCATATAATGGCCTCCACCAGACCAGAAATTCCCCCATACCTCCATATCACGAGGCTTACCTTCGCTTTTAAAATTCAAATTAGCCGATACAGGAACGACGAACTCAGGTGTTTTAAGGGCCTCACTACTATCTAAATCCTTGGCTACACCTGTAATTGTATAGGCTCTTGTATCTAGATTATATACCCCTTTTGCCTCTAATTTGCCACTATACACATTAGCATTAACATTTTCAAAATTTAAAATGCCATCTTGGTACGTTACATCACCCACGACGTTTTCAAAGGTAAGCGCAGGAATACGTAAAATAGGCATCGTTACACGCCCTTTAGCCAACGGCCGATTAAAATCACCAGTTACCTTTGTCAACAAGGTCATCGCATCGTGAATATTATCACCAAAACCAAGTGATGATGGGTCTACACCTTTCACATCAAACTGTAAATCTAACTGAGGCATGCGATGCTTTAACACATCCTTTAAATCAACGCGACCTTTTAGTGTCATTCCATCACCAATAGCGGTTCCACCAAACTTACCGGTTTCCATATCAATGCGAATAGCGCGCTTACTATCAAGATGGATTTTAGCCTCTACATTCTTCATCACATAGTGACGATTTTTCTGAAAGATTTCTAGCTGATTATTTCTAAGTGTAATGGTAAGGTCCAAATGTTGACCTTCCCAATTAAAATTACGAACCTTTTTAGCCAATTCCTCTTGCCGATCTTGCGTCGTCTTTTTAGGCGGCTTAGGTCGCGGCTCCACCTCATCAAGAGGCTTATTCACATCAGGTGAGGCAGGCACGAAGTCGAGCCGGTTGTTATCATCTAAATCGACTACAATGGTCGCATCATTTAGCTCGATTCCGTTTATGGCAGAAGCCTTAAAGTTACGAGTGACTACGTCCCACATATTAACGCGTATCTTACCACTGGGAACGGTGAGCAATTCACGACCTTCAGGGTCCTTCCACACCAAATCGGTAAAGGATAATGTCCCCCACGGCGTTGCAGTTAAACTCTCTACGGTTACAGAACCACGCATCATCGTTTGTCGCGCCATAACCTCGTTGAAGATAACACCCATCCCACGACTCGCTATTGTAGCCAATACAAAGAAAATAATCGCTCCAATGGCAAGAAAAGCAGCAATGCCTTTTAGGCCTTTCTTATACAATTGTTTATATTTTGTCCAATAGGAACGTATGTAATATTTCATAGCATTATTATATCATGATGCATTTATATTTTTATTTTAATGGGGCCCCAAAACATATCGGCCTGAATATTGAAAGGAGTGTCCCATTAAAATAAAATAGCTCCACTAATCTTTAAAAATAATAAGGCTATAAAGCATTATCTAGAAAAAAGAAATAGAAAAGACGAGGTTAAACCTCGTCTTTTCTATTTAATCTTTAAGATGTTATGCTTTTGCTTGTTTACCGTATTTTACAAGGCTTTCAGCTTCAATTTCTTCTTGAGTGCGATAGTCTTGAGGAATGTCAGACAAACGAATCCAGCTGCGAACTGCTTCTACTAATACGATAAGGATCATGAGGAACATGGCAGCACTGAATGCTACTAGGATCCATTTACCAGCTGGGATATAGCTGTTAAATACGTTTTCAAAGTCTGCAGCAATAGCAACGATAGCCATTAGGATACATGGAATACCTGTAACCCATGCATAGCGTTTGCGGCCAAGTCGCATAATAACTGTAGTACTTACAGCCAATGTCATAGTACCTAATAATTGGTTAGATACGCCGAATAGAGGCCAAATAATACCGATGTTACCTTGTAGAACTAGGTAGCCCCACAAGATACAAATTAAAGCTGCACAACCATATACGCCAGGAGCCCAATGTTGGTCGTTGAATTTAGGATGGAAATGACCTAATAATTCTTGAAGTAAGTAACGACCTACGCGAGTACCAGCATCGATCAAAGTCATGATGAACAAGGCTTCGAACATGATACAGAAGTGATACCAGTAACCCATCAAGTGATCCATGTTAGGCAATCTGGAGAAGATATGAGCCATACCTACTGCTAAGGATACGGCGCCACCAGGACGGTGCATCAAGTCTTCACCAACCATTGCGGACAACGCTGGCAATTCATGAACTTGAAGTCCTAACGCTTTGAAGGATTCTACTGTGGAGTTAATAGCAAAGTAATCGTCTGGATGCAATGCAGTCGCTGCGATCAACGCCATCATAGCGATGAAGCCTTCTGTTAACATTGCGCCATAACCGATAGGTAAGATTTCTCTTTCATTAGTAAGCATTTTAGGTGTTGTACCAGTTGCAATAACAGTATGGAAACCAGATAACGCACCACATGCAATAGTAATGAAGATGTAAGGGAATACAGAACCTTTCAATACAGGACCGCCACCCCAGATATAAGGAGTAACAGCTGGCATTTGGATTTCAGGCATTACGATGATAATACCGAGAGCCAAGGCGCCAATTGTACCGATTTTAAGGTATGTAGACAAATAATCACGAGGAGCGAGCAATAACCATACTGGCAATGCTGCTGCAAAGAAACCATACACGGCAAGCATAATTTCAATAGTTTGCAAGTCGTATGTGAACCAAGAAGCATATTCGCTAGCTGCGATGTTAGGACCGTAGATAATGCCTACGAAGATTAACGCTACACCAATGATAGTAGCCTCTTGGATTTTACCAGGACGCAACCATTTCAAATAAATACCAATGAAAATTGCAATTGGAATTGTAGCAAATACGGAGAAGAACCCCCATGGGGAGTTATGCAATGCGTTAGCTACTACTACAGCCATACCCGCAAGGGTGATAATCAACAAGAACAATGTAGCAAGCATCGCACCGAAACCAGCTAATTTACTGATTTCTTCGCGCGCAATATCCGCGATTGACTTACCGTCATAGCGAACTGAAGCGAATAAAATAACCATATCATGTACAGCACCAGCCAATACAGAACCGATTAGGATCCATAAGGCACCAGGCAAATACCCGAACTGGGCTGCAATAACAGGACCTACGAGAGGGCCTGCACCTGCAATGGCTGCAAAGTGATGACCAAAGGTTACCCATTTGTTAGTTGGCACGTAATCGTGACCATCGTTGTGAACCATAGCCGGCGTCGGACGATATTGGTCCAAGGTCAACACCTTAGCCGCTATGAAAGCCCCATAAAAGCGGTACGCTAAAATTAGAATACACGCGGAGGCTATAACTAAGTAAATACCATTCATAACCATATAAACACCTCCAATTGTCTTGTGTGACATGGTGTTATATAAAAATATCTGATAAATCTTTTGCACATCCATGCCACATTGGCTCTCTAAACTTTTAGTACTTACAATAATTATTGTATATCTAAACATAAAAGTGTCAATTATCGATTTCTCATTTTGAATGCACATTATGAGTTAAAAGCATAATTAAAAAGCATTCTCCGTTAATAAGAGAATGCTTTTAGCGTTTTATTTTGATAGTAATTATCTATTGTCTTACCACGATGCCTGCTGCGTGAAGTGCTTTTTTAATATCTTTTATTGTTAATACTTTATTATGTAGCAAGGCACTAGCGAGGGCTCCAGTTACATTTGTTTTTGTAAATAAATCCACAAAATGCTGTATATTCCCAGCTCCGCCAAAGGCTGTTACAGGCACATCTACAACCTCTGCCAAGGCTTGATATAATTCGATATCAAAGCCGAGACCTGTACCGTGTCTATCGATACTCGTTACCAATAACTCACCTGCACCACGGTCAACCGCTTCTTTCGCCCATTCTAAAGCATTTTTGCATTGTGCCCCCGGATCATTGGATGTGCCATGTCCATAAGCATACCACATTTTTTCAAAAGGATTATATTTTACGTCTAGGCACACAACGATGCCTTGATTGCCAAACTTCTTTGCCCCTTCTGTGATAAGGGATGGATTAGATAGTGCCGCCGTATTGACAGAAACCTTATCGGCACCAGCTTTCATAAGCTGCGTCATATCCTCCACAGAAGTAATTCCACCACCTACAGTTAACGGCATGAATACCTTATCCGATGCATTAAGCACTATATCAGTAAAGGTTTTACGGCCTTCTGTTGTAGCCGTTATATCTAATAATACAAGTTCGTCCGCCCCTTGTATCTCATAACGTTCCGCACATTCAACAGGATCGCCGGCATCAACCATATCTCGGAATTGCACACCATTCTGGACACGACCATTTGCCACACTGAGGCAAGGAATAATACGTTTCGCTAACATAGAATGACCCTCCTATTGTTTCGCCGCTGCATAGGCTTCCGTAATATTGCCAAATGCACGCAATAGATTTAAACCTACTACACCACTTTTTTCAGGATGGAATTGCATTCCATACACCCTACCGCGCTCCACAACGCCAGGTACATCGATGCCATAATTTGCAGTGGATGTAATAAATTCAGGGTCTGTATCTACATAATAGGAATGAACGAAATAGGTATATTGATTGTCTACATTGCTGAAAGCACTGTCTGGATGGTGCACTGTATTTTTGTTCCACCCCATGTGAGGTACACTGAGGCCAAGGTCACGAGGGATTTCTTTTACCTTGCCTGGAATAAGTCCTAAGCCTGGTGTTGGCCCATATTCTTCGGACTCTTCAAATAATAGCTGCATCCCCAAGCAAATACCTAATAATGGTATTTCTCGTTTCACCACTTCATGAATGACATCGACGAGACCACGCTCTTTAAGAATGGCTACTGCCGACGCATAGGCGCCTACACCTGGCAAGAGAACACCATCGGCATTTAGTATAACCTCAGGATCTGCTGTTAGCACCGCATCAAGTCCGATGTAGGCCAACGCTTTCTGGACATTAAATGTATTGCCCGCATCATAATCTATAATGGCAATCATAATATACTCCTTTCAACAGCCTTAATGAGCCCCAGTCATTACTAGGGCTCGTCGTTCACGTCGTTTTCGTTATATATATTCTCTAAACAGGATACAAACTCCTGCCATTCAATTGGGTAAAAGCTAAACTCCATTCTATAGAATGAAAGTTGATATCATAAGGCGCGAATTATTAGTATATATGATATATCCCATATTGATTAATTCATGAATTGTTTTAATATACCGTGCATAACAGCTCCATCTTGAGCCATTGGAATGGTAAGTCTCAACCAACCTTCCCGTTGCCCACGGCGCACTTGATAACCTTCTTTTAACCATGCATCGGCTAAGCCTTCCGCATCAGATACGGAAAAGAAAATAAAGTTCGCTTCACTCTTGTAGTAGTGAATACCTAATTCATCAAACAAGCTCTCCCATTTAGCCCGCTCTTCTGCATTTTGAGATATCGTTCTTGTTAAGAATGCTTGATCATCAAAGGCTGCTTCTGCTGCTACTTGGGATAAAGTATTAAGATTATATGGCAAGCGGATAGTTTGCATATAGTTCGCAAGCTCTAAAGGCGTCATCATATAGCCTACACGGTAATTAGCAAGGCCATACGCCTTAGAGAAGGTACGCATAATAGCTACATTTGGGAACTCATCTAGTAATGCACGTGCTGTAGGAACATCTACGGATGTAACGAAGTCAATATAGGCCTCATCGATAATAACTAGTGTGTCTTTTGGTACTTTTGCAATAAAGTTACGGATATCTTCAACAGTCTCATAGGTACCTGTAGGGTTATTAGGATTACAAATCCATACGAGGCGTGTTGTGTCATCTACAGCTTTTAACAGTGCGGCGAAATCATAGTGACCTGTTTCAAAATCAGCTTGGACCTCGCGAATTTCAGCACCCTCAACGAGACCATTTAAAGCATACTCGGAGAAAGCTGGCACGCTTACCACGATGGAGTCACCAGCGCTGATCAATGTTTTATTGACCATGGCAATAACCTCATCAAGGCCTACACCGATAACGAGTTGCTCTGGTTGTACCTTCCAATACGCAGCCAATTTCATACGCAAGTCGGTAGCATTACCATCAGGATAATAGTTAGCATCATTATATGTGACATAGCTAAGGATAGCCTCACGCACTAATGGAGATGTACCATATGGGTTTTCATTTGCTGACAAGCGCACTAAACGGTCTACCCCAAGACGTTCCTTTACCGCTGCAGCAGGCTCCTCTGGTATATAGGGTTTCAATGTGCGAATTATCTCTTTCATAGGCTATCCTTTCTAACTATTTTCTTAATGAAGTATATTATAAATTCGTAATCTCTGGGCGATCTGTAGTCTTGCTCACTACCCCTTCACGGCTCGCAAGTTCTGCCTCAATGGCTTCGTAAGGAATATTTTTCTCTGCTAATAATACGAGCAAGTGATACAACACATCTGCTGTTTCGTAAATCAACTCTTGAGGATCTTCGTTCTTTGCAGCGATGACAACCTCTGTAGCCTCTTCACCTACCTTTTTCAAGATTTTGTCGAGACCTTTATCAAATAAATAATTCGTATAAGAACCTTCCTTAGGTTGCGCTTTGCGGTTCTTAATAATTTCGTATAATTCGTTCAATGTTTGTTGTGCCATAACTAACTCCAATCTACATCGTTAAAGAAACAGCTTGTACGCCCAGTGTGACACGCAGGGCCTTCTGGCTTAACTTGAATGAGCAATGTATCTCCGTCGCAATCGAGGGCCATACTCACCACATGCTGCACATTGCCACTCGTGCCGCCCTTGTGCCATAGTTCTTGGCGAGAACGAGACCAAAACCACGTTTCCTTTGTTTCTAGGGTTTTGTGAAAGCTTTCTTCGTTCATCCACGCCACCATGAGCACGTCTTTTGTGTCTGCGTCTTGCACAACCGTTGGCAATAAGCCATTTCCTTTTTCAAAATCCGGTTTCATATAGTAATCCTTTAATACAAGTAATCTTTTCAAAATTCAATGTTTTGTTTAGTACCTTTACCATAGTGGAGGCATTTAAGCCGTTTACCATACTCTAATTATGTAAATTACTTTTATCGTACGGTAATTCCTCGAGCTCGTAATTCGTTTTTAAGATCAGGAATTTTAATTTCTCCAAAGTGGAAGATAGATGCAGCTAGTGCACCAGTAACGCCAGTTTGCTCGAAGAGGTCTATAAAATCTTGAACCTTGCCGGCTCCGCCAGATGCGATAATAGGTACATCTACAAAGGCTTCAATGGCCTTATATAGTTCGATATCAAAGCCAGATTTAGTGCCGTCCTTATCCATGCTCGTTACAAGCAATTCCCCTGCTCCACGAGAGACAGCTTCCTTAGCCCAATCGAGGGCTTTCCATTCGGTGCGCTTACGACCACCATGCGTATAAGCGTACCATTCGCCAGTCTCTTCGTCTGTTTTTACATCGATAGCCACTACCATACATTGGTTACCAAACTTTTGAGCTCCTTCTGTGATGAGTTCAGGATTTGCAAGAGCTGCCGAATTCAAAGATACCTTGTCGGCGCCAGCTTTCAACAAAGCCGTCATATCCTCAATGCTCTTGATACCACCACCAACGGTGAGCGGCATAAATACCTGGGAAGAAATCTCTTGCACCACGTCGCGCATGGTGGTCCGTGTATCAACGGTAGCCGTAATATCTAAGAATACTAATTCGTCAGCCTGTTGCTGTTCATAGGAGGCCGCAATATCTACGGGACTACCTACATCTACGAGATTAACAAAGTTAACCCCTTTTTTAACGCGCCCATCATCCACATCAAGGCACGGAATGATTCGTTTCGCTAACATAATTCTACTCCCCACTAAGTGTTCAAGTTACCGTTGATTGTACCCGGCAATTTCCTCTAATGTAATCGTTCCTTCATACAAAGCCTTACCAACGATGCTATCCATAACGTCTTTGGCTTCAAGGGATTTAATATCTTCTAAATTACGAACGCCACCAGACGCAACAATGCGCGCTGTAGGGAATTCTTTTTGCAAATTACCAAGCAAGTCCTCGTTAGCGCCTTGCATGGTACCATCGCGGTCCACATCGGTAACGATGAAGTACTTTGCGCCGCCTTCAACCATAGCACCGATTAAATTGGTCATAGGCACATCGGATTGATCGAGCCAACCTTCAGCAGCGACCTTACCATTTTTGCCGTCTACACCGATGACGATGCGCTCTGCACCATATTCAGCAATCACTTGTTTGGTAAGCTCTGGATTTTTGAGTGCTACGGAGCCTAAGATAACGCGGTCTACACCTAAACCTAAATAGAGGTCAACAGCCGCTTTATCTCGAATGCCTCCACCGATTTCAAGAATACCTGTGAAAGCTTCACGCACTGCTTTTACAATGTCTACGTTAACAGGTTTGCCCGCCTTAGCACCGTCTAAATCGACGAGGTGTAGCGCCCCAACCTTAGCATTTTCATATTGTTTTGCTTGGTCTACTGGATCAGGATTGATCACCGTTTCCTGTGCAAAGTCACCTTTATAGAGGCGAACGCTGCGACCATCTTGTAAATCTATAGCTGGAAAAATCATAGGTTCTCCTTTATTCAATGACTATATTAAATAACGCCCTTTGTAGAATTTACCCCTTGAATATCTGGGTTAATCGTAACCGCCTTGCGCAAAGCACGGCCTGTAGCCTTAAACATGCTTTCAATGATGTGGTGTGTATTGCGACCATATAGATTGCGGACATGTAAATTCATAGCAGCGCTCATAGCAAGGGCTTGGAAGAAATCCTCTACTAGCTCTGTTTCAAAGTTTCCACCTAGAACAGGAGTGCTCCATTCACCTTGGAATACGAGGTATGGACGGCCGCTCAAATCGATTACAACTTGTGTTAAAGCTTCATCCATAGGAACCCACGCATCACCGTAACGCTCAATGCCAGCCTTATCGCCAAGGGCTTTCACCAAGGCTTGACCTAATGCCAATCCGATGTCCTCCACAGTGTGGTGAGCATCTACATAGGTATCGCCCTTTGCCTCTACTACAAGACCAAAACGTCCGTGTTTCGCAAGCAGTGTCAACATGTGGTCAAAAAAGCCAATGCCTGTGGAGATGGAGCTCGTTTGCGCCCCATCAAGGGTAAGTTCTACTTTAATATCTGTTTCTTGAGTGGTGCGTTGCACCGTACCTGTCCGTATCATAACGACCTCTATACCTCAAATCTATTTTATAATCTAGTATTCAATCTATATTTTAAATATGTATATAAATATAGATGCCAACTCTATTTTCTAATATTCTTTATAAGCTATTTTTCAAAACGTACTTCGATGGCGCGAGCATGTGCTTCAAGGCCTTCTGTACGAGCTAATGTAGTAATGTGTGTTACCACTTCTTCTAATCGTTCTTTTGTAAATTGTGTAAAGGATGTGCGTTTTACGAAATCATATACACCAAGTGGAGATGAGAAGCGTGCTGTACCACTAGTAGGCAACACGTGATTTGTACCGCCTACGTAGTCTCCCAATGGCTCAGATGCATAGGCACCAAGGAATACGGAGCCCGCATTTTGAACGAGACTCATGTAACCCATTGGGTCTGGCAATTGGATTTCCAAATGCTCTGGCGCTACTTCGTTCATGACCGTAAACATGTCTTCAACGCTATCCATAACAGCAATATAACTGTTATTTTCAATAGCTGGACGCGCGATGCTTTCACGAGGCAATAATTTTAATTGACGTTCTACCTCATCAGACACGGTATTAGCTAAGCTTTCATTAGTAGTAACCATAATAGCGCGCGCACGAGGATCATGTTCCGCTTGGGACAAAAGATCTGCTGCAAGGTGTACTGGATTAGCACTATCGTCAGCAATAACGCCAATTTCACTTGGGCCCGCAATCATGTCGATATCAACTTGACCGAATACTTGGCGTTTTGCAGTGGCTACGTAAATATTGCCAGGGCCTACGATTTTATCAACCTTTGGAATGCTTTCCGTACCATATGCTAGAGCCGCTACACCTTGAGCACCACCAACTTGGTATACCGCATCAACACCAGCAAGTTTTGCAGCACCTAACACAGCAGAATTGATGCCATCCTTTTGAGGAGGTGTAACCATAACGATTTCCTTAACACCTGCAATTTTAGCTGGCAACGCAGTCATGATAATAGTAGAAGGATAGGCTGCTGTACCGCCAGGAACATAAAGGCCAACGCGAGCCAATGGAATGACCTTTTGACCGCGGATGATGCCCGGTGTATCCATGTCTACAAAGCCTTGTTCAATTTCACGGCTGTGAAACTCAGTAATATTAGCCTTTGCCTTTAATAAAGCAGCTTTCAAATCATCAGATAAGGACTCATAAGCAGCGTCGATTTCCTCTTGAGGCACCTTGAAGTCCTCAATGGATACACCATCAAATTTTTCAGAGTATGCCTTTAAAGCCGCATCACCATTGGTGCGCACATCGTCGATGATATCGTACACGCGGCGTTCAATTTTCATATCTGTAGTTTGTTGAGTGTAATTTCGCACGATACCAAGCATCGTATCTAATGATTCCTTATAAATTTTCATGTCTTATCCTTCTTCCTATCTATGCTATTCGCACTATTAGTTCTATCTCTTATTTATTAATTGCCTCTGAAAGCTGGTCTATAAGTTTAAAAATGGTATTTCTCTTTTGTTTTAACGCTAATGGATTAGCTACTAAGCGAGTAGAAATCTTTTGCAACCAGTCGAAGATTTCTAAGTTGTTTTCCCGTAAGGTTGTGCCAGTTTCTGTAATATCTACGATGGCATCAGCAAGTCCTACTAACGGAGCCAACTCAACGGAGCCTTCAATTTTGATGATTTCCACGTCTTGAGCTCCAAAGTACTGTTTTGTAATGGTTGGGTATTTTGTACCGATACGTTGGCGGCGGCCTTCTTTAGGATCATAGCCTGCCAAAGAGGCTAAGATAAATTGGCATTTACCAGTTTGTAAATCTAGCATTTCATAGCTTGTATCGTCTTGTTCGTCTAGTACATCACTACCAACGATACCAAGGTCTACAACGCCATTCTTTAAATATGTCGTTACATCTGGGCCTTTAGCAAGGATAACCTCAATAGCATCGCCCAACGGAATGATGAGCTTACGCGCCTTGTTGCGCAATGGCTCACAATCTACGCCACAGGACTCCAAGAGAGGAATGAAATCTTTCTCTACGCGACCCTTTGTCAAAGCGATACGCAATTTACCATTATCTTGATTGTTGCTTTCACCATTCAAGGTCACATCAGTCAACACGTCGATGTTGAAAGCCATACCAACCGCAGGCATCGGCGTACCATCAAAGCTAGATAGCAAGCCGTCATAACGACCGCCGCTAACAATGTATTGAGACACACCATCCACATAGCCTCTAAAGGTGAGGCCTGTGTAATAGGATTGAAGCGGCTCTGTAGACACATCAATGCGAACCTGTTGGCCTGTTTGAGCCACTTGGTTCGCCATATCTACGAGATTATCTAAAATACGTTGCGCCGCTGCAGGCAAGATGATTTGATTAAGCTCATCCTTAATATCTCGGACCGTGCCGAACAAGCGTGGCCATACAGTCAAGAATGGATATAACGCACTATTTTTAAAGTCGGAAATCAACTCGTTATAACGTGGCAAGTATTTAGTAAACAAAGCATCGAGGAGCTCAGATTTTTCTTCATCACTAAGACCAAGAGCATCAGTAATAGCGCGAGAGAAACGAGCATCCCCAATTTCTAATAGCAAATTATTACCAAGCTGCGTTTCGTTTACCTCTTTGATAATGGCAAAACACTCTTGCTCGGCTTCAATGCCTTCATAACCGACCATCTCAATGCCGCCTTGCGTTACTTGGTTCACATCTCCGCGGTGCTTTTTATTTTTCATGAACACATCGCCTAAGTAATAGAACGTGCGAGGCAATTCAATATTGGTAGTCGCCAAGAAACGACCGATTGGCATAGTCAAATCAGGACGAATTACGACAGACTCATCAGAACTATCCATGAACTCGTACATATGCTGACCGCGCCCCATTGCATAGCCATTAAATACATCCTTGTACTCCACAAGAGGTGTAGAGATCTTTGTGTATTGGCGGCTACGACATAGACCGAGCACATATTGGCTCACATCATCCTTGCGCTCCGCTACGGCCCCTATATCATCACGGAACCCCGTAGGTAATTGCTGCTGTACCATCGTAAACATCCTTTCTATTATTTGATCTATATCATTTCTCATGCCGGTTAAAGCTATATTCGTTACTAACAACGCAAATTCCGTGGTAACTCAACTCATATAGCTATTCAATTTATTATGAGAAAAATTTTACCTATATCGATACTTTTCTATTTTACCACTTTAACTAGTTAAAGTATGAAATTATAATATAACGGTTCTATAGAATTGTCAATAGAACCGTTATGATTTCACGTTATTAATATAAAGATAATCCACTTATAGAT
>NZ_DXLG01000003.1 GCF_019414865.1 Veillonella sp. | reverse complement strand
GGATTTTCTTGATAATACAAAGTAAGTATGATATTCTCATTATATGCTTAAGTGGATTGGAGTGATTAGTTTATATGTATAAATATGGCAAGAGCTGTATTAAAAAAATATTATGTTTTCTCGCAATATGTATTGCAATTTTAGCTATCTCTTTTGGCGTTATGTGGGGGCTGTCTACTGATTATAAGATTTATGGTGTCCCTGTACTAAACTATCACCAAGTGAATGATGAAAAGCATTCTGCTTTGACGCTTCATGTTGATCAGTTTAGAGAACAGATGGAATATATACATAATCAGGGGTATAACACGATTACGTTGGCTCAATTATATGATTATTTGGAAAATGGTACTGAATTACCAAATAAGCCAATTGTCATCACCTTTGATGATGGCTATGTAGATAACTATAAAAATGTATTGCCTATTTTAAAGGAATACAACATGAAGGCTACCTTGTTTATGATTAGTGATGCAGCTAATACGCCTGGTTTTGTTTCTACAGAACAAATGCACCAAATGGAAGCGGGTGGATTTGATATTCAAGGCCATACAAATCATCATAAAATCTTAACAAAAATTGACCCTACCGAATTACCGGATGCTCTTCTTGGTGGGAAGACTTCTTTGGAGGGAATTTTGGGTGAGCCTATTGAGTATCTAGCATATCCTGGTGGGTTTAACGATATGCTCGTTCAATATGTAACTAAACAATCTGGTTACAAAATGGCTTTCACAGTACAACCGGGTACAGTACAGCCAGGCGATAATTTATATGCCTTAAATCGATTGGCTATATTCCAAGGTGACACACCGTACTTATCGTTCTGGTTACGCCTACATTGTGCACCATTCATTCACTATACATGGTCATTACGTGATTTTTTACGCGATAATGGATGGCCTACATTAGCATCTATTATTCCGTTATTCTAGGAGGAACTATGTCTTACGAAGTATTAGCAAGACCTTTACGCGTTGCTATTTTAACAGTTTCTGATACGCGTACCTTTGAAACTGATAAAGGCGGTAATAAAGTACAAGAATTTTTAGAACAAGCAGACCATATTGTGGCAGATCGTAAAATTGTCATTGATGATTACGATGAAATTAGAAATGCAATGATCCCATGGTGTAATGATGAATCTATTGATGTTATCATCTCTACAGGTGGTACGGGAATTGCTAAGCGCGATGTAACTATTGAAGCAGCTAATAGTCTCTATGAGAAACATATCCCTGGTTTCGGGGAAATCTTTAGATATTTGTCCTATACAGAAGATATTGGGACTAAGGCGATGGCTTCTCGTGCAGAAGCTGGGGTGAACAATAATACGTTAATGTTCTCTGTTCCTGGCTCTGTAGGTGCAGTTACTTTGGCGATGAGTAAACTCATCATTCCTGAAATGGCACATCTGGTACGAGAAATTACAAAATAATCTATAAAGACTGCTCATTTATGGGCAGTCTTTTTTGATAATAGAATTCATAATGCTATTAGGGGAATATAAAAATATTCAGATAACACCTTGTTAATGGGCATAAAGTCTATATATGCTAATTCTCAATAAATAAAACAATACCATTGCAGTATTGTTTTATTTCGATTATACTAGATTTAGTAATACGTTTGTCCGAGTGCACGAGAAAGGAGACCTTATGAAGTTAAATCAGGCCACGGATTATGCATTTCGCATGGTCTTACATATGGCGCTCTTACCTTCGGGAACGAAGCTAACGGGTTCTGTATTGGCTGAGCAAGAATTGATTCCAGAACGATTTTTGCTCAAGATTATGCGTAGTCTCATTGCAGCTGGGATTATGAAATCCTTTCGTGGTGTAGATGGTGGGTTCGCCCTCAATCGAGACCCTCAAGAGATTTCATTGCTCGATGTAATTAGAGCGGTAGAAGGGGATGCGTATTTACAACGGTGTTTATATGATGTAGGTTCTTGCTCTAAGTCTTGTATGGGACATTGTGCTATCAATGAAGCGATGGGAACAATTCAGGACCAATTAATCAATCAGTTGGAGATGGTTAACTTTAAAACTCTTGCCCAACGTGAACAGTTGATTGAGTCTGAAGCGTTGCCATATTCACAAGCGCAATGATACAAGGTTTTTAGTGAAAGCTCATCAAGTGATGTAGGTATTTTATTCTAAGGAGGAAAACACATGTTTGAAGCTGTAGATTTAGCTCGATTACAATTTGCGCTAACATCTATCTATCACTGGTTGTTTGTGCCGTTCACACTAGGCATGACAGTGACTGTAGCTATCTTGGAGTGGACATATGTGTCTACTGGTAAAGAAGTATACAAAAAAATGGCAAAATTCTGGGGCAAATTGTTCCTAATTAACTTTGCTATGGGTGTGGTAACTGGTATTGTTCAGGAATTCCATTTCGGTATGAACTGGGCAGAATATTCTCGTTTTATGGGTGACATTTTCGGCGCTCCATTGGCCCTTGAAGCATTAATGGCATTTTTCTTGGAATCTACATTCATGGGTGTATGGATCTTCGGTTGGGACCGTTTGAATAAAACTGTTCACGCTCTTGTAGCTACGTTGGTGGCATTAGGTACAAACCTATCCGCATTCTGGATTCTCGTAGCAAACTCCTTCATGCAACATCCTGTAGGTTATGTAATCCGTAATGGCCGTGCAGAAATGGATAATTTCTTAACAATTGTTCAAAATGGTTATGTACCAGGCCAATTCTTCCATATCGTGTTAAATGGTTTATTAACAGCAGGCGTAATTATCATGGCCATCAGTGCTTGGCACTTATTGCGCAACAATGCGACAGACTTCTACCGTCGTTCTGCTAAATGGGGCATGGTTATTGCTCTTGTATTCGGTACTTTAGGCGCTTTGGCAGGTCATCATCAAGGTCAATACATTACAAAAGTACAACCTATGAAAATGGCTGCTATGGAAGCATTGTGGGAAACACAAGATCCTGCTCCATTCTCTTTGGTAGCTAACATTGATACTAAAGCTCAAAAGAATACGGGCGCACTTGAAATCCCTGGTGGTTTGTCCTTCTTAACTCAAAACTCCTTTACTTCTGGTAAAGTAGAAGGTATTAAAGATCTTCAAGCCAAATCCGAGGCTCAATACGGTCCTGGTAACTATATTCCAGATGTTCCAGCAATCTTCTGGACATTCCGTGTCATGGTTGCAGCTGGTTCCATTATGTTGCTTGTTGCATTCGTAGGTCTTATCCTTAATGCAAAAGACAAATTGGTTGGAAATCGCACATTCTTAAAAATTATGTTCTGGACATTGCCATTGCCATTCATTGCTCATTCCACAGGTTGGTTTGTAGCAGAAGCAGGTCGTCAACCATGGCTTGTAAATGGCTTGCAATTAACTGTAGACGGTGCTTCTAAATCCGTTACAGCTCCAGAAATTATGACTACTATCATCGGCTTCACAGTTGTGTATATCGTAGCAGCTATTGCAGCTCTCTACCTTGCTGTAGAACACATCAAAAAAGGTCCAGATGGCAATCCATCTCACGATGTAGTTGAAAAAGAGGAGGCGAGATTATGGAATTAATTTTTAATAACCTTGAAGTGGTATGGTTTATTTTAATTACTGTACTATTCGCTGGCTTCTTCTTATTAGAAGGTTTTGACTATGGTACTGGTATTTTATTACCATTCATCGGTAAAACTGACGTTGAACGTCGTCAAATGATCAATGCCTTGGGTCCTGTTTGGGATGGTAACGAGGTATGGATGATCACTGCTGGTGGTGCATTATTTGCATCCTTCCCTCATGTATATGCTACGTTGTTTAGTGGTTTCTATTTAGCGTTATTCTTAATGCTTGCGGCTCTTATTATCCGTGGCGTATCTTTTGAATTCCGCTCCAAGAGCCCTAACTTGTTATGGCGTAAAACTTTTGACTACTGCATCTTCTTTGGTTCCTTGATTCCTGCATTGTTGTGGGGCGTTACAGTTGGTAACTTGATTCAAGGTACTCCAATTGATGCAAGCATGACATATGTAGGCACATTCTTTGATTTGTTAAGCCCATACACAGTACTTTGTGGCATTGCGTTTATCTTGGTATTCACATACCATGGTGGCTTGTTCACTTCTATCAAAACTGCTGGTGCTGTTTCTGAACGCGCTCGTGCAGCTTCCTTAGTAGTAGGTGTTCCTACAGCTATCGGTGCATTAGCATTGGTAGGTGCAACTTATGTATTTACAGATTTGTTTAACTCTGTATTAGCAATTATTTGCTTTGCGTTGGCAATCGTGTTCTTCCTCATTTCTTGGGGCGCAACACGTACTCGTAATACAAAATTGGGCTTTGTATTCAGCTCCTTATCCGTTATTTCTGTAACGGCTGCTTACTTTGCTGGTTTGTTCCCTCGCATCATGGTTTCTTCTTTGAATCCTGAGTGGAGCTTAACTATTGCAAATGCAAGTAACTCTACTTACACATTGACATTGATGACTTGTGTAGCCTTTGTATTTGTGCCAATTATCTTGGCTTACCAAATCTGGGTATACTGGACATTCCGTCATCGTGTATCTGAAAAAGACTTACACTATTAATAGAATAGCTTTATAACTCTGGTGAGTTGTAAAATTTAGGTCTCAATGTGAGGCGTGTCGTAGCGGCACGCCTCTTTTTTGTGGTAAGATGGATATGATATTGATAAATTTAGATTCACTTGGGCTAACTTAGATTATATTTAAATAAAATTTAATTTAGACTTAGTTAGGGGGAGTCTAATCGATTTGATTTTATATTTTAATAGTTTTACCGTAGAGGATACTATGATACAGCGTACTGCTTTTAAAGCGCTGCTAGAACATAAAGGTCAGCTATTACTACTAGGATTAACCTGTTTAGTAGAGAGTTTGGCTATTGTTGGGCAAGCTTGGTTCTTTGGAACCTTAATTAATAATTTTATATTTTCAGAGAATACCTTACATGATGAAAGGTATACTATTATTTATTTAGGTATTGCTATTGTTGTAAGATTGCTTGCACATTACGTACAAGAATCCGTAGCAAATCGATTAGGTAGTGCGGTAAAAGCAACCTTTAGAGAACGGGCCTTAGAGCATATGTTTAAACTTGGTGTACAACATAAGGAACGCCATGGCGATGTGATACATATGCTTACTGATGGATTAGAGCAAGTAGATGCTTATGTAGCTCGTTATATTCCTCAAATTTTATATGCTATTATGATTCCTCTTATTATGGGTATTGCTATTGTAGATACATTACCTATTATTGGTATCATTCTAATTATCACCGTACCATTAATTCCATTCTTTATGATCTTAATTGGTAAGCAAGCGGATCGTCTTAATAAAGAACAGTGGGAGCGTATGAGCTTCTTATCTGGCCATTTTCTTGATGTATTGCAAGGTATTACAACATTAAAACTTTTTGGTCGTGCAAAGGATCAAATTAAGATTATTGGTCGTTTATCTGAGGAGTTTAAAGACTCTACATTACGAGTATTGCGTGTGGCGTTTTTATCTGCTCTAGTTCTTGAGCTCGTAAGTACTATTAGTACAGCATTGATTGCGGTATACCTGGGCTTAACATTATTGGATGGTGAAATCTCATTCTTTTCAGCTTTCTTTATTTTGCTATTAGCGCCAGAGTTCTATACGCCATTTAGACAATTGGGGGCTGCCTTCCATACGGGTATGGCAGGTAAGACCTCGATTTTAAAATACGAAGAGTTTATGAATCGCCAGCCATCGTTGCCTATAGGTGGTCAATCTCAACTTAAAGGTAAGGTACAAGCAATTGAAATTAAGGACTTAACTTTTACCTATGCAGATAGTGAAAATGGTGTACAACATATTTCATTAGAGGCTAAACGTAATTCTCCGATCATGCTTGTTGGTGAAAGTGGAGCAGGGAAATCTACAATTGCCCATATTATTGGGGGATTTTTAACTGCTCCTAAAGGCAGTGTTACTATAGATGGTCTTGATCTATGTGACATCGATATTGAGTGGTGGCGCCAACAAATTACCTATGTATCTCAACATCCACATATTATGAAAGGAACTTTGCGTGACGTATTATCCTTTGGGATGAATGTAAATGATGAAGAGATTATAGAAGCTTGTAAAGAGGTACAGCTACTAGATGTGATCTATAGACAACAAGATGGACTAGATACTGTTATTGGTGAAGGTGGCTTGGGTCTGAGTGGTGGCGAACGTCAACGGGTTGCCTTAGTACGTGCATTTTTACGAAAGGGCCAAGTGTTAATTCTCGATGAGGTGACGGCACATCTTGATGTAAAAACCGAAGCTATTATCAGCAGTGCTATCAAACGTTTGATGGATAATAAAATCGTCATTATCATTGGTCATCGTCTACAAACGATGCATTGGGCATCTACACTATACGTTTTGAAACATGGACGTATTATTCAACAAGGTTCTTATGCGAAGCTTCTCGCAGTAGATGGTTATTTTAAGGACCTTGTTACCTCTGGTTTAGGTGAATTTTCTTCAACTATTGAAGAACAATTAAAAACAGAAAAGTCATTTAGCTTAGAACATAGAGAAGAAATTGATAATTTAATTCGGGTAGATAATCAAGATGCTTACGTATTGGGGAAAGATACAATACAGACTCCTGAGGTTTCAACTTCTAAGCTGGGCATACAAGGATGGAAATTATTATTTACTGTGCTGAGCCCTGCAAAGTGGTCGTTAGTATTAGCTTTGATTTTTACATTCTTAACGGTATTTATGAATGTGGGCTTATTAACTGTATCTGCGTGGTTATTGGCATCAGCTGCATTGCAACCGGGACTTACTTATTTGAGCCTTGCTATTGTGGGCGTCCGCTTCTTTGGTGTTAGTCGTGCTGTATGTCGTTATTTTGAACGGTATACATCTCATCGTATGGCGTTCCAAGGTCTGTATGGTTTGCGTATATGGTTTTATGCTCATTTAGAACCATTGGCGCCGGCTATTCTTAAACGTTTTGGTGCAGGGGATATGCTAGGCCGCATTATGGGGGATATAGAGGTACTACAATTTTTCTACTTGCGTACGTTGATTCCTCCTGCAGCAGCCATTGCTTTAACTATTTTAGTTGCCTATGGTGTATCTACGATTGATAATAGTTTGGTTGCGCCTATAGTTTTAGCAGCCCTTGTATTAGGTCTGGCTTTACCTTTAGGTGTATATGCTCATAACAAACAATCGTTGACGGCGATTGGACCTCAACAAGGGGAATATAAATCCCTATTAAGTGATACCATGGATAGCTTGGAGGATGTCATTAGCTACGGCAATGAACAGTTAGTATACGATCGTATTCAACATATGATGAGTACTATAGATGCTAATAAAGGTATTATCGAGCGAGGCATGAACTTAGGCAATACGCTGTTCCTAGGTGGAGTTCAAATTACAGTTGTCATTGTAGCCATATTGGCAGCCAATGCATTGACCGGAGCTTGGGCCAGTGTTATGGTAGCAGTTGCTGCTATTGGTACACAAGCTTGGTTTGAGGCCTTACAACCTATGATCGCTGCCGTTCATCATGGTGCTGAAAGTAAAGTGGCTACGAGTCGTCTCATAGCACTTGCACATGAGCCAATTCCAGTAGTGGAACCAAACGCACCAAAACCATTTAATGCTAATCGAGAGATTACATTTACTGATGTATCCTTTGGTTATGATCCGCATCGTCGTATTTATGAACATCTTAGATTAGACATTAAACAAGGTCAATCGATTGCTATTGTTGGCGCTAGTGGATCTGGTAAGACTACATTGTTTAATATGCTTGAGCGATTATATGACTACAGTGGCTCAATCTATGTTGGTGATGTAGAGTTAAAGGATATTTCTATCGATACATGGCGTAATGCTTTAGGGACGATAACGCAAGATACATATATTTTCCATGCGTCCTTTGAAGATAATATTCGACTAGCAAGACCGGATGCCTCAGAAGCTGATTTAGAGTATGCTATTGATCGTGCTTCGTTGCGCTCTGTAGTGGAACGCTTGCCAGATGGTATTCATACGATTGTTGGTAGTGGTGGTCATGGTCTAAGTGGTGGCGAACGACAACGGGTTGCTTTAGCTCGACTATTCTTGCGAAAACCTCAAGTTGTTTTGTTAGATGAACCATTAGAAGGTTTAGACCAAGTAACGAGGAAGGCTTTGCATCGTGATTTGATGGAATATGTACAGGATAAAACATGTTTATATATTACACATCAGTTAGAAGGATTAGAGCATATGGACCGTATCTTATTTATGGATAAAGGTCAAATTATAGAAGATGGAACTTACGAAGAATTAATTGCCCTTCGTGGTCACTTCTATGAATATTGTTATCTATCCATGGCAAGTATTCAATAAAAATAAATATCAGTTAAACTATCTATTATAAATACTAAATTATAATAGGGTGAATGTTAAACTGCAGTAATAAAGCTCCTTTTACTATGTAAAAGGAGCTTTATGTATACCTATATTTAATAGTATATGTAGTAGTCTTTTATCGATAAATCATGCAATATATGGTATAATTTGTATATCAAAAGCTGTTTTTTACCCTTGGAGGGATTATGACTAAAATCTTCACCAAATTACGAGCATTGGTGGATGAAGCATTATCTGATAGTGATACGACGGTGAAAAAGGAAAGCCCTGTTCAACAAGTACCTTTAGAACAAGATTTATTTGATCATCGTTTGTTATCTATAGAAGAAGACGTGGTTAATCGCATGTTGCGTGCCGCTCTTCGGAATCATAAGTTCTTTTATTCTATAACTTTTGAGTTTGAACCAAATAATCAAATATTCCTATCCATTATTACTAAATGGGGGAATGTGATTACCGCTGAATTTACTTTAGAAGACTTATGGTTTGATGATTACTCATCATCCTTTGCAATTCGGCTCGATACAGAGAATTTAGATACGGGTGGATTTATTTTAAATTCCATCTTACACTTACTAGGTAACTGGTTCCTTAGTCTTTTTGGCATCTTTTTTAATCCTATTGCATTAGGCGAAAAGGGATCTACCGTACGCTTTGAAAAAAAAGGTATTATTCGCTTTGATTTAATACCCAATACGCAACTTAAAAAGTTTATACCTTTGCCAGAACGCTCCATAGGGAGTGTAGGCCCTGTACTTTTAGCTAATCCTCAAACTAGTCAATCGGTATTGCAAATAGATTATTATGCATTTCATGATCCAGTAGATACATTTACGGTGCCAGATGTTCCAATTCGTACTAGTTGGCTTCGATCCATTGATATTGCGGCAGTGCTCTTGATGCCAATCGGTGTATGGCTTACCTTTATCTTTGCGCATCATTACTTACCAACTGAAACACTAGAGTTTTCATTCTCTACATATTTCTTAATATCTTTGGGGATTTTTATTCTTTCTTTACTACTAATGAATACACCACGATATTTGTATATGTATTTTGACTCTAGAAAACAGTGGCAAAGTGCGTTTGTTCATAACAATATCAAGATTCAAATGCGCAAGCTCCATCGGCGTATCTTCATGCAGCAAGCTACCTTGACCTCTGATAGCGGCGAGTGTAATGCCGCTGAAGGTCAAGAACGTATTAAACGTTTATTGTTGCAAATCCGGGATAAGCGCTTCCTAGAAAATAGACTTAAGATTTCTGATGATGATAGAGCGCGCAAACAAAAGGTTAAGTTTATCATTGCTTATATCCTTTGCACTATAATAGAGTTGATATTATTGACTTAAGTTTGTAAAGAATCAGGTTGAAACTCTTTTAAATTATTTATGGTATAGTTATTAAGGTAATAAAGAACTATATATAATAAGACATGTGATAAATAAAAAACGTATCTCTTTATGAAGGGATACGTTTTTTATTTATTAATTTGTTATCGTTTTTTACGTCGTTTACGCACCGTTTTGCGGATTTCTTTTTCCCTATGCGATATGGACGGTTGCATTGACTCATAAGTTGGTCGATTTACAGGCATAAATGGTGGGTTACCATATTGATTCGGTTCTGGCTGACCAGGCAATACCCAAAAGAGGAAGCCTATGAGCCATACGAAAAGTTCAAGCAAGTAATTGAATGGCGATACAGCAGAATAGGTATTGATGAAAATGATGATTACCGACCATAGAATCCCTGCCCAAGCATTAAAGCCGATATCATGAATACGACGGCCAAATAAGATGCAGGATAATGGAAATAAGGATGCTAATAAAATCCATATAACAACCCTTGTAAACCAATAGGCAGGTAAAGAAACAACAAAGTCCAAGAATACATCATCAATGTAGTGAACGATGTGGAATAAAATCATTAAAACAATGAAGCATATGATAAATTGTAGTCGATTTAACCGTCCCGTTAGATTAAAAATCGATAATCCCATACGTCGGCCTTGGAATGCAATGAGCAAACCGACAGTACATATGAGTAGTGTTCGTAATACAACATAGAGTAAATCCATAAGTTCCCCTTTATTTATAGCTTATAGTTGAGTTAATTCTGGCAAGACAAGCTCAAAGGCTACACCTTGCTTCATTGATTTTACAGTGTCCACTGTGGCTTGAATCGCCTTGGTAGTAAAATTCATTGCTAACTCTGCCGCATCATAAGGTGAATATCCCCTCATTACTGCACCGGATAATACAGCAGTAAAGATATCCCCAGTTCCTGTAGCTTTCACAGGGATAAGAGGAATATCATAAGTTTTTAAATAATCAGTTGGTCCATCATAGACCGCGATAACCGCATGTGTTTCAGATGGTACGCTGGTCATGATAACCATGTCAGGACCCATTTGATGTAATCTCTTGCAACGATCGCGTAATTCATCATCGCTAATAGGATCTGTAGAGAATGGAATATCTAATAAGAAACAAGCTTCCGTGTAATTAGGCTTTACAATGTGAGCTTTGGAAACAAGTTTGCGCATAGCTACTACCATATCAGGTGTATAAATCGAGTAGAGGCGACCATCATCGGCCATAGCAGGATCGACGATAATCATTTGGCCCTTATTACCGAAGCGATCGATGGCTTCTTCCACGAGATGAATTTGTTCTGGGGATGCTAAAAAACCACTTACAATGGCGTGAAAGTCGATTTCGTTTTTATCCCAGCAGTCCATAAAATCTCTCATATGTGCCGATAAATCTACAAACTCGTAGTGTGGATATTCTAAATGATTACTCAATACAGCTGTTGCCAATGGAACCGCTTGGCAACGCATAGCGCTGATGATTGGGATCATAACGGTTAGGGCACAACGGCCGATGGAGCTCATGTCTTGAATTGTTAAGACTCTAGGTACTTCTGTCATAGACACCTCCAAAATATTATATATTTTATTGTACGTTATGTAGGGCTTTCTGTAAATGTAATGATGTAATTCATGAAATTAACTTCATAATGTAGTATAATAAAACAGATAGACTTTTTATGGAGGATAGTGACAATGACAAGGAATGTGTTTCGACGCCTAGGTGGCGCAATCATAATCTTATGGGTCATCATTACCGTAACATTTGCATTAATGCATGCAATTCCGGGGGGACCTTTTACAACTGAGAAGAAATTACCACCTCAGGTGAAAGCAAGTATTGAAGCAAAGTATCATCTTGATGATCCTGTATGGAAGCAGTATGGTGATTATTTAGGTGGTGTTATTACTGGTGATTTGGGACCATCATACAAGTATGAAGGCCGTAGTGTAAACGATATTATCAGCGATGCATTCCCAATTTCTGCACAGCTCGGCTTATTATCATTAATGGTGGCTGTAGCAGGTGGCATTGCAGCAGGTGCTATTAGCGCTATGCGCCCTAATGGTATCGTTGATTATGCGGTAACCATATTATCTACAATTGGTATTTCTGTGCCTACCTTTATTATTGGTGCCGTTCTTGTATATGTGGTGGGCTTTGAACTAGGCTGGTTCCCAGTGGCCTTATGGCGTGGTCCATCTTATATGGTGCTACCAGTATTAACGTTAGCTGCACAACCGATGGCATTCATTGCACGCTTAACACGCAGTGGGTTGCTTGATGTGTACCAACAAGAATATATCCGTACAGCTCGCGCCAAAGGCTTGAGTTCTTGGACTATTTTGACACGTCATGCGTTAGGGAATGCTATTTTGCCAGTTATTACCTATTTGGGCCCATTGGCTGCCAGCCTTTTGACAGGTAGCTTTATCGTAGAAACGATTTTTGCTATTCCAGGCCTTGGACAGTATTTCGTAACATCTATTTATAACCGTGATTATACCGTTATTCTTGGCATTACGATTTTCTATAGTGCGCTTGTAGTATTTCTTAATATCTTGGTGGATATGATTTATCCATTAATTGATCCACGTGTTACGACAGAGGAGGGGACAGATGAATAAGGAAGATTTTTTACCTATTGAACGAACCCCTCAAGAAGAAATTACAAGCTTTATAAAACGTCCTAGTAAATGGGCGAGATTTAAGGTAAATCGCTTGGCCGTAGTAGGGGCAACCATCATTTTGGTGATGATTGTGTTGGCTATTTTAGGCCCCCTAATTTCGCCGTATACCTATGCGGACCAATCCTTGATTGATGCGAACCAAAGCCCAAGCTTTAGTCATTGGTTTGGTACCGATACATTAGGTCGTGACATTTACACTCGCGTTATGTACGGTGCTCGTATTTCCTTAACCATCGGTTTTGTAGCGGCGTTTATCAATCTTGTTATCGGCGTTACCTATGGCGGTATTGCAGGTTACCTTGGTGGTAAGGTTGACCGTATCATGATGGGTCTGGTAGATGTATTGTACGGTATTCCGCTTTTACTGTATGTAATTTTGTTGATGGTTGTACTTGGCCCTGGCTTAATATCTATTTTCGTAGCATTGGGCATCGCCTACTGGCTGAATATGGCCCGTATCGTACGTAGCCAAATTTTGAAAGTTAAAAACGAAGAATACATCATTGCTGCTGAAGCGATGGGCATTCCGAAATATCGCATTTTATTGCGTCATATTTTGCCAAACTGTGTAGGTCCAATCATTATTACTTTGACATTGGCCATCCCAGAGGCTATTTTTACAGAAGCATTCCTTAGTTTTATCGGCTTAGGTGTAAATGCACCTATGGCGAGTTGGGGTGTACTCGCTTCTGAAGGGATTAGTAGCATGCGCTCTTATCCGTTCCAATTGATTTTTCCTGCTGTTGCCATTAGTGTTACCATGCTTGGTTTCGCATTCCTTGGCGATGGCTTACGTAATGTGTTAGACCCTAAGGAAGGAGATAGATAATGAATAACGCAATTGTTGATGTGCGCAATGTGTCCATTACCATCGATACCTTCCAAGGCCCTTTACGGGTTATTCGCAATCAAGATATCTCCTTACAACCAGGTGAGATTTTAGGTATTGTTGGTGAATCCGGCTGTGGTAAATCTGTGCTAGTTAATTCCTTAATGGGATTACTACCATATGGTAAAACAAAAATCAAAGCCGATACATTTATGATTGATGGCAATGATTGCCTTGAATTTACTGAAGATGACTGGAATGAACTCCGTGGTACTACTGTTGCTATGGTATTCCAAGATCCTATGACATCTTTGAATCCAATCATGACGATTGGGGAGCAAATGTATGAGGTTATCCATCGTACCAATGCATATGGTGAGGATTATGATGAACGAGCTATCGCCATCGACTTGTTAAAGAAGATGGGCCTTTCAACACCGGAAAGACGATTATCTCAATATCCTCATGAATTGAGTGGTGGTATGCGCCAACGCGTTTGTATCGCCATGGCTGTGGCAGGTCGTCCAAAGGTTTTGATTTGTGATGAACCGACAACAGCTCTAGATATTACAACAGAGGCTCAAATCTTGCGCCTTATGCAAACATTAGCTGTAGAGGCTGGTATTGGCATTATCTTTATTTCTCATAATTTACGCGTTATCGCTCAAATTTGCGATCGCGTTATGGTTATGTACGCTGGTAAATGTGTTGAATCTGCTACGGTAGAAGGTATCTTTAATGAGCCTCGTCATCCGTACACATTAGGTTTATTACTCGCTTTACCACAAGGTAAATGGCATGGTGAGTTAAAAGCCGTTGAAGGTCAACCACCAGATCTATTTGATCTACCACGAGGGTGTGCATTTAATCCACGATGTAAGTGGGCTATGCGTATCTGTGGTAATCGAATTCCTATGGTTACAAATGTTGGTGAAAATCATCAATTTACATGTTGGTTAGCTAAGTTGGAGGGACTTTAATGAGTTACGTATGGGAAACTGACAATCTCGTTAAAGAGTTCACTCTGTCAGGAGGCTTATTTAAGCCAAAACACACGGTACACGCTGTACAAGGCGTGAGCCTATATCAATCACCAGGGGAAACCCTTGGTATCGTAGGTGAGTCTGGATGTGGTAAATCCACATTTGGCTACACTTTGATGGGCTTACATCAAGCTACATCAGGTTCTATTTATATGAACGGTCGTCAGATTGATCCGTATGTGGATCGAAAAGCTGTTCATCCGGTGATGCAAATGGTATTCCAAAACCCTTATGCATCTCTTAATCCACGTCTTACAGTTAATGCGATTCTAGAGGAACCATTGGAGCTAGATCCAAAATATACACCTCGCGATCGTGTTATTCGTGTAAAAGAAGTGCTTGAACAAGTTGGTTTGAATATGTCCTTTGGTGAGCGTTATGCTCATGAATTGTCAGGTGGTCAACGTCAACGTATCGGTATTGCACGAGCTCTCATTATGCAGCCGCAGTGCATCATCTGTGATGAACCGATTTCAGCACTAGATGTATCGATTCAAGTACAAATTATGACATTGCTTGAACGTTTACAAGAACAACATGGTATTTCGTACCTCTTTATTTCTCATGATTTAAACATGGTGCGCTACATTAGTCATCGCATGGTGGTTATGTACTTAGGTGCTGTTATGGAAGAAGGTCCAGCGTTGGATTTATACGAATTCCCACAACATCCTTACACTCGTGCTTTGACCGCCTTAAATGGTCCTGTTATACCACATGCTCCAATTGGAGCACCGCTTAAAGGGGACCCACCAAATCCACTAAATCCACCAAAAGGTTGTTTGTTTAGTGGTCGATGCCCAGAGGCAGAAGGTCGTTGCTTTACTGAACGTCCGCCTCTTCGTGATTGGGCAGATCGCCGCATCGCATGCTGGCACATATAATGGGAGAATAGTATGGAAAAGTTACTTGTTGGCAAGTCCTTAGAACATCAACTCGATACAGTGATAAAAGAATTAGCACCAAAGGGGAATATATCCTATGTAGTACTTCAATTTGACGATGAAGAGGAGCCGACTATTATTGCTTCTAAAGGGGAAGATACGGTACACTCTAGTGCAAGTTTGATTAAGGTACTCGTTATGGAGTATGTATTCCATTTAGCTCGTACAGAGCAGTTGGATCTTAATGATACAGTTCCTCTATCTAGAACACCACGTGTTGAAGGCGGTGGTGCATTACAAGAACTGGTAGCAAAGCATAGCTTTACGTATCTTGAGTTATGTCGTCTTATGATGGTTCTTAGCGATAATATGGCGACAAATTTACTCATTACTGTTCTAGGCATGGAGAATATCAATGCTCGTGCAGAACAGCTTGGTGTAGATGAAATAGAACTCAATCGTATGATGATGGACTTTGACGCTCTAGCAGAAGGCCGTGATAACCATTTGACTGCATTGTCATTGGCTCGTCTGTATAAACACATTTTTGAATGTCGTGATAGAGATGCTTATGGCCGAGAAATGTGGAATATTTTAGGTCGCCAACAATTCCGTGATATCTTGCCATTTTATTGGGGCGAAGATACACGCTTTCACCATAAAACAGGATCCCTTGATCGCGTAGAGCACGATGGAGGCGTATTAGAAACATTTAGAGGTCATTTCTGCTTTATCCTCTTGATGAGCGATATCGATAATGACCGAGGTAAAGAGTTAGGCGCTCAAGTAGGGCGTATCATGAAAGAATTTGTAGAGGAAGCATTGCCATGATGGATAAACGAAATTTGTTAAAACTCATGGTCCTTGCTCTTGGGGTGAGTGTGCTCTTATTTGTATTTGGTTATCCTCGCGGGGAACAACCAATTGATGAGCATACCATTCGATATGTTATTGAGCAGGAACCATCCACATTGGATCCAGCAAAGTCTACTACCTCTCCGGAGGCTACAGTTCAACTTCAATTATTTGACGGTTTAGTTCGTTTAAATGATGAAAGTGAACCAGAGGCAGCACTAGCTAAAAGCTGGGATATTTCTGATGATGGTCGCGAGTATACCTTCCATTTACGACCTGATTTGAAATGGTCTAATGGAGAGCCTTTGACGGCTCATGACTTTGAATACGCGTGGAAACGCGTATTAGACCCTGAAGTCCATGCGGACAATGCATATATGTTATATGTATTAAAAAATGGCGAAGCCTTTAATAATGGTGACGCCAAAGCTGAAGACGTTGGCGTTAAGGCCACTGATGATAATACATTAGTAGTTACCTTAGAGAATCCAACAGCGTATTTCTTAAAATTACTAGCTTCTCATAGCTATTATCCAGTGAGCCAAAAAGATGTAGAGGCTCATGAAAACTGGGCTGCCAATGCAGATACATTTGTATCTAATGGTCCATACCGCTTACTATCCTGGAAGCATAATGGAGAAATGGATTTCATTAAGAATCCTAACTATTGGGATGCAGATTCTGTGAAAACAGAGAAAATGAATTGGCCTATTAGTGAATCCCAAAGCACACGCCTTACATTGGTTGAAGGTGGCGAAGCAGATATGACAGTTGAGCCTCCTGTAGCGGACCAAAAACGATTAGAAGAGGCAGGTCTATTACATATTGGACCTATGCTTGGTAACTATTATTACGTATTCAATGTAAAAGCAGATCCTTTCACAGACCCTGAGGTGCGTAAAGCATTCTCCATGGTTATCAACCGTGCTAATATCGTTAACAATATTGTTCGTGGCGGTAAAGAGGCTGCTTATGCATTTGTTCCATACGGTATGCTTGAAAGCAACGGTCGTGAAGACTTCCGTGAAGCTGGTAGCTATCTCGTTTACGAAGATGTAGAGCAAGCGAAAGAAATCTTGAAACAAGCTGGCTATGATAAGAATCATCCATTGCCTCCAATTACGATTTTGTATAACACAAGCGAATTACATAAAGCGATTGCTGAAGCTGTACAGGATGCATGGGTAAATGCATTTGGTGCAGATGTGCGATTACAAAATCAAGAGACAAAGGTATTCTTAGCTGATCGCGAAGCTGGTAAATATCAAGTTGCTCGTGCTTCTTGGGTTGCGGATTACAGTGATCCACAAAACTTCTTAGAAGTATTCTCTGCTGAAGACAATGATAGTCAGTACCATAGTGATAATTATAACGAGTTAATCGCTCGTATTCGTACGACACCAAATGGGGCTGAACGGGATGCGTTGATGCATAAAGCAGAACAGATGATTTTTGATGAATCTCTAGTAATGCCATTGTATTTCACAACACAACCATATGTAACAAATGGAAGTATTCAAAATTATTTCTGGACTACATTGGGCCTTGTTGACTTTAAAAAAGCATACAAATAAGATACACTTAAGACGTACACTATGTGTACGTCTTTTGTTGTATTTTATGAGGACATATGAACTGGATTGAACCAAAGCGCTTAGCACCAGGCCTGACCATAGGAATCATGGCACCTGCCAGTGCAAGCGATGAAGATTTACATAGAATAGAAGAAATTTGTAACCTAAGGGGCTATAAAGTACTCTTTGGTGAAAGTGCACATCGCAAAGGCTTGTATGGCGGTACACCAGAGGAGCAAGCCCGAGAGTTTCAAGATATGATGACCACCGCACCTTGTGAGGCGGTACTAGCTTTACGCGGTGGTTACGGAACAATGCGTTATCTGGATTTATTAGATTATACAGCAATCCGTAAGCATCGAAAGGCTTTTATTGGGTATAGTGATTGTACAGCACTTCACATGGCGATCAATCGATATAGCCGACTCATTACCTATCACGGGCCGATGGGCGTAGATTTTAAGCCTGAACGCAAAGCAGATATTGATGCTTTATTTAATGCTTTAGAAGGTAAATTACAAGTCATAGAACCCTTACCTGAACCGCCTCGTGGTGCTATTGGTACTGAGCTAGGCGAAGGTATTTTACGGGGCGGTAATATGACGATGTTATCTATGTTGTCGGGAACACCGTATTTTTTAGAGGATGCATCTTGGGAGGATACATTACTATTCATTGAAGATGTAGGAGAGGCACCTTATAAGCTGGATCGTATGTTGCAACAATTTCGTCTCAGTGGTTTATTGAGTCGTATTAAAGGTTTAGTGATTGGTACTTTTACAGATTGTGAAGGCGACGATGATGAGCGTGATTACGATTTAGGCTATGAAGCGTTACGCTACATGGAGGAAAATAGAGACCCCGAATTGTTGGATCCTTTTGTATGTTATGTCCCAACAGGTCATGGAACGCCGCATCAAACATTACCACTAGGAGCGATGATTAACTTTAGGTATATTTCAAATACCATAATTGTTCATCCCTATACGAAATAGACGCATTCTTCTTAGATAGAATAAATAATAAACAGTATAAATTAGAAATTAAAAAGGGAAGTTATGACATTACAAGAACGAGAGGCTCGTGCCTGTGCCATCATAGATAGTATGACAGAGGAATTGCGCGATATCTCCTTATATTTACACGATAACCCAGAATTGGGCTTAAACGAGCATAAAGCAGTTAAGATAATTCACCAATTTTTAGAAAATCATAATTTTACATCTCAAGTAGGATTAACAGATTATCCTGAGTTACAAACGGCACTACGTGGTGACCATAACCATGATGCGAAACATAAAATAGCATTCTTAGGAGAGTATGATGCGTTACCTGAACTCGGTCATGGTTGCGGACATAATCTCATTGCTATGATGAGTTTAGGGGCGGCTATTGCCTTCAGCCAAAGTGCACCTGAAGCGTGGGGAACGACCTTCTTTGGTTGTCCTGCGGAGGAAACTATTGGTGGTAAAGTATACATGGCAGAGGCTGGTTTATTTAAGGGTTATGAGGCGGCGCTCATCATTCACCCAGGCGGTGAAAATGAGGTGGGGGGCACATCATTAGCGACGCATCCCCTAGAGATTACCTTCCATGGACGGTCTTGTCATATAGCATCATTAACTGACTCTGGTATTAATGCCTTAGACTGTGCTGTAGATTTATATCAAAAAATAAAAGAGTTAAAGAAAACATTCCCTAAAGGGGCTATTGTAGGGACCATTTTTACCGAAGCTGGTACAGCACCAAATGTAGTAACTCCTAAGGCTACGATTCGTATGACTGTTCGCGGTAGTACGGTGGACGATTTAGAAGGTATTATTTTGCCGGCTATCAAAGAGGCTGCTAAAGAGATCGGAGTATCTTATGGCGCCCGTGTTGAGATGCATCATTATGAGCCTCTCTTTAAGGATATGCGTCAAGATAAACAGCTATTAGATCTCTTTAACGATGTGATGACTGAATTTGGTGAAACGCCCCGTATATTGCCTGATGATGAGGCTGATGGTAGTACAGATGTAGGAAATGTATCTTATGAAGTACCAACAGCACAGCCTACTTTGCAAATTGGGTTAGGTTTAGAGGCTCATACACCAGAGTTCACTTGTGCAGCAGGTTCTGACTATGGATTGGAGCAAGCGATTAAGGGCGCTAAGATTATGGCTGTGGTAGCCTTGCGTTATGCAGTAGGTAAGTGATGTTCAATTTTTGACATATAGAGGTCAAAAAGGTACAATAGATATAATATTTAAGTAAGTATAAAACAAGCCGTCTTCAACAAGACGGCTTTTATTCCGGTGGAGATAGATATGAGTGTTTTAACCGTTTCAAATGTAACCCATGGTTTTGGAGCGCGACAAATTTTAGATGATGCATCATTCCGCTTGTTGAAAGGTGAACATGTAGGGTTAATTGGTGCTAATGGTGAAGGCAAGTCTACATTCCTAAATATCATTACAGGTAAAATACCTCCTGATGAAGGTAAAATTGAATGGTCCAACCAAGTAACTGTAGGTTATTTGGATCAACATGCGGTCCTTGAAAAGGGCATGACCATTCGCGATGTATTGCAACGAGCTTTTGATGATTTGTTTGTAATGGAGCAAAACATTAACGATGCGTACAATCGCATGGGTGATGTGTCTGAAGATGAAATGAATAAGCTTCTCGAGCAAGTAGGGGAGTGGCAAGAAATTCTAGAGCAGCGTGGCTTCTATGAAATTGATGCGGTTATTGAGCGTACAGCTGCAGGTTTGGGCCTTATGGATATTGGGCTTGACCGAGATGTTACGGAGCTCAGTGGTGGCCAGCGTACAAAGGTTTTACTTACAAAACTTTTACTAGAAAAACCAACGATTTTGCTCTTGGATGAACCGACAAATTATCTTGATGTAGAGCATATCCAATGGTTGCAAAACTATTTACAAAACTACGAAAATGCGTTCATCTTGATTTCTCATGATATGGAGTTTTTAAATTCCGTAGTCAACGTGATTTATCATATCGAGCAAGCAGTTTTAACGCGTTATACTGGCGACTATCATCAGTTCCAAGCGGCTTATGAAGTGAAAAAAGCGCAAGCAGCTAAGGCTTATGAGCGTCAACAACAAGAAATTGAGCGCATGGAAGACTTTATCCAACGCAATAAGGCTCGTGTAGCAACGCGTGGTATGGCAAATTCTCGAGCTAAACGATTAGAGAAAATGGAAATTTTGGAAAAGCCAAAAGAGTACATTAAACCAAGTTTTGGTTTTAAAGAAGGCCGTACGCCAAGTCGTTTTATCGTAGAGGCCTTTGGTTTGGAATTAGGCTATGATGAACCGTTGACTCGACCAGTAGACTTTCAAATTGAAAGAAATAAAAAAATCGCTATTCGTGGCGTTAATGGTCTAGGTAAAACAACATTGTTGAAAACAATTTTAGGTTTATTAAAGCCTGTAAGCGGTGAGTTGGTAAAAGGTGAATTCTTACAAATAGGCTATTTCGCTCAAGAGGATACACCATCCAATTCTGAAACTGCACTAGACTATATTTGGAACGAATATCCGGCAATGACTAATGCAGAGGTGCGTGCAGCCCTTGCTCGTTGTGGCCTTACTAACGAGCATATTACATCGCAAATGCGCGTGTTATCTGGTGGTGAGAATGCAAAGGTTCGCTTATGTAAACTGATGCAAAATAAGTACAATGTACTCGTATTAGACGAACCAACGAATCACTTGGACATTTATGCAAAAGAAGAACTGAGTCGTGCTTTGCGTGAGTTCAAAGGAACTATCGTTTTAGTAAGTCATGAACCTGAATTTTATAAAGATTGGGTTACGGATATTTGGAATATTGAGGATTGGACGACGAAAATCGTTTAGGAGGACCGATGAATCAACGTGCAAAGGACGGGATAAAGCAATTTTTAGCGGCTTTATCTGTTGATACTGAGGCGCCAGAGCTAGAGAAAACACCAAGTCGTGTAACAGAATTATATAGTGAATTATTCAGTGGCGTAGGATTAGATACAAAGTCAGCCTGGGGTGAAACATTTAGTACTGATTATAAGGGTCTTGTAGCGGTTACAGGAATTCCTTTTTATTCTATGTGTGAGCACCACTTGTTGCCATTCTTTGGAACCGTGGATATTGTGTACCAACCTAAGGATGGGTGTGTGGCAGGGCTTAGCAAGTTTCAAGATATTGTTAATATTCTTAGCCGGAGGCCGCAACTACAAGAGCGGTTAGCATCAGAATTAGCAGATGCAATTATGAATGATTTATCTGCTCATGGTGTATTCGTACGCATTACATCGACTCAGTTGTGTATGCTTATCAAAGGGACCATGCAGCAAGATTCAAAGGTTATTACATTAGAAAGCCGTGGTGTACTAGCAGAGACTGGCACATTACGAGATGAAGCGTTGGCAATGTTAGGTGGAGGACAGGCAAATGTTTAAACGTAGAAATTACACATGGAATGATGGCAAAAGTTTATCTTTGTGCGATCGTACCCTTATTATGGGGATACTAAATGGTACGCCTGACTCTTTCTCTGATGGTGGTAAATTCAATACTCCAGAAGCGGCAGCAGCACATGTAACGCAAATGATTGAAGATGGTGCTGATATCATTGATTTAGGCGTAGAATCTACGCGCCCAGGCTGCACACCATTGACAGCAGATGAAGAAATTGAACGCTTGTCCCAATTGATAGACCCTGTACTACGTGCATCTACAGTACCTGTATCTATTGATACTTATCATGCTAAAACTGCGGACTATGCATTTTCTAAAGGGGCTCATATTTTGAACGATATATGGGGCTTACACTATGATCCTGATATGGCAGCGGTAGCCGCAAAATACAAGGTACCTGTAATCATTATGCACAATAGCAATGATACAAACTATGGTGACATTATTGAAGATATGAAGGCATACTTCTTCTTTGCTGTAGATAAAGCCTTAAAGGTTGGTGTAACACCACAACAAATTTGGCTTGATCCAGGCATTGGATTTGGTAAAACAGAAGAACAAAATATTGAAGTTATGCAACGTTTAGGGGAATTAACGGCTTATGAATACCCTATTTTACTTGCGCCTAGCCGTAAGCGTTTTATCGGTTCTATGTTGGGCGGTTTGCCTCCAGAAGAACGCGATGAAGGCACGGTAGCGGCTTGTATTACGGGTGTATTCCAAGGTGTTGATATGGTGCGTGTTCATAATGTGAAAATGCACAAACGGGCCTTGGCCGTAGCAGATGGCCTATTACGAGGTGAATAATGGATAAAATCGTTTTAAAAAACATGGCATTTTATGGATACCATGGCAATTTGACATCTGAACAAGAGCAAGGACAGCGCTTTTTTGTAGATGTTGAAATTACTACGGATCTTACAAAGGCCGGTCAAAGTGACCAGTTAGAGGATTCTATCAATTATGTAGAAGTATATGAGCTTGTAGAATCTGTTATGACTGGAGAAAAACATAATTTATTAGAGCGTTTAGGTGCACTTATTGCCGACTCTTTATACCAACATTATCAAGGTATTGTTGGCTTATCTGTAACGGTGCGCAAACCATCTGTACCTATTGCTGGTATCCTAGATTATGTTGAGGTTGTCACTACAAGAGGTCAAATTTGATGTATACCTATTACATCAGTGTAGGTTCAAATATAGGTGATAAAAGAGGCTATATTAATTCCGCTTTTCACCTATTACAAGGGCATGAGACAGTTTCAGAGGTTATTAGTTCTTCTTTGATAGAAACGGAACCTTGGGGATATACAGATCAGGCGTCATTTATTAATGGCATGTGGTCCTGTAAAAGTACTTTGAATCCTCATGAAATGTTAAGTGTACTTCAGTCCTTAGAACAAGAGGCTGGTCGTGAACGACTTATTCATTGGGGACCACGTACATTAGATTTAGATATTATTTTGGCTTTTGATGAGGCCGGTTCTATGATTTCCATTTGTGATGAAACTCTAACTATACCGCATCCTTATTTTTGGGATAGAACCTTTGTCTTAGAACCTTTACATGAGTTGTTACCAACTTTTACCTATAAGGGTATGTCAATTAGCGAGCGATTAGCTACATTAAGTTTGGCATAGAAATCTACAAAGATATTAAAAATAAAATTTACAGTTATACCTAGAATTGGGATTATATTAATAGGGACTTACTGTAATGGCAATATATTATTACGTTTTATGCTTGGGGATTCATAGGGAGTATAAATGAATATAAAACGTATCGGTTTGTGCATACTAGCATTAATTGTAGTGGGGCTGTCCTATTGGCTTGCAGTAGGTGGCAATTACGACAGTAAAACAGTACGCATAGACCCAGAAGAGCATACATTAGTAAATTCTAGTGATGCCATCATTTCAAAACGAATATTAGCGATGAAGTCCATCGACTCACAAGTGTACTTTCTAGGTTATGAAGGGTATGGTATTTATAATTTAGCTGATAATACACTTCGGTTGATGCCTATTACCTTTCGTGGTCAACATATAGAGCCACCGAAGACCGAGAATTACCAACGTGGTTTACGAGAGATTACTATGGTAAAAACTTTCTCTGATTTTAGTGGTCCAGAACAATCCATACTCAAGGATTTGTTGGAATCTACAGATAGAGGAGCTCATTATTATGGGGACTTTTACCATTCAGGTTATGAGTCATCCCTCATTGACATGAAGGACCAGTATTTTATAACGAATACGGTACGAGCTTTAAAGCGTATAAATCATACATTGTATGTATATGATGCGTCAGGGTTTATTATCATTGATTTAGATAGTCGCCGTATTCAAGGGTTCTTTAATAATCGTCTAGGTGGAGAAGGACCCAAAGGAGTACCTGATAGCTTGCGTGGCCATTATGGTTCAGACTTCACGATGATATATGCATTGTCCAAGTTAGATCCAAAGGATTTAGAGATTTTATGGTCAATGCGAAAACAATATTTAGAAAAGTCACCACAAGTGATGGAGAATAAGGATTTATTCCCGCTTAATCTTGATGACATGACTTTATAGGAGGTATATTATGCTTTGGTCAATTATTGTAGGCGGATTCATTGGTTTTGTAGCTGGTCGTATTACTAAAAAGGCGCAAAGCATGGGGATTATTCTTCGTGTTATTGCTGGTTTAGTAGGGGCTTCTGTAGGTCAAGCTTTGCTTGGTACTTGGGGCCCAAGTCTTGCAGGCATGGCATTAATTCCGTCCATCGTTGGTGCAGTTATAGTGATTGCTGTAGTAAGCTTCTTTACTGGACGAGACTAACTATATAATAGAAGGACTATTATAGGATTTCCTATAATAGTCTTTTTTTATCGCTATAAATCTATTTTCTTATATACCTATGAGAAAATAGGTATATAATAGTTTATGTATTTTACAAGCAATATGTTTTAATATAACTTAACATTGTCGATTCATATAATGGCAATCGCTGGTTTAAGTGGAATTGTATTAGAAGATGTATATCTTTTAGTGCGAATCGTAGGAGGCCCTTATGAAGTTACGTAAAGTAGGTATTATTGGCACTGGACATGTAGGTTCTCATGTAGCATTTTCTCTTGCTCTACAAGGTGAAGTAGATGAACTATATATGATGGATATTGACGAGAAAAAAGCTAAAGCACAAGCAATGGATATAAATGATGCTGTTAGCTATATTCCTCATAAAGTAACAGCTACTGCAGGTCCTATTGAAGATTGTGGGGATTGTGATATTCTCGTATTTAGCGCTGGTCCTTTACCAAATTTATATCAAGATCGTTTAGAAAGTCTTGGTGATACAGTAGAGGTTTTAAAGGATGTTATTCCTCGAATTAAAAAGTCTGGCTTTGATGGTTTTATTATCTCTATTTCTAATCCTGCTGATGTTGTTGCTACTTATTTATGTAAACATTTAAATTGGAATCCAAAACGTATTATTTCCAGTGGTACAGCTTTAGATTCAGCGCGTTTACAAAAAGAATTGGCGCGCATTTTTAATATTAGTAACCGTACAATTACAGCCTATTGTTTAGGTGAACATGGCGGTAGTGCTATGGTGCCATGGTCTCATGTTTATGTACAAGGAAAGCCGTTAGTACAATTACAACAAGAATTGCCTCATAGATTCCCTACACTTGATCATACTCAAGTGCTAGATGATGTAAAAATTGGTGGTTACCATGTATTGGCTGGTAAAGGCTCCACAGAGTTCGGCATTGCTAGTGCAACAACAGAATTAATTCGTGCTGTATTCCATGACGAAAAGAAAGTCTTGCCATGTTCTTGTTATCTAGATGGCCAATATGGTGAAGAAGGTATCTTTGCATCTACACCAGCAGTTATTGGTAAAGATGGCATTGAAGATGTATTTGAATTAAAGCTTACCGAAGAGGAATTGGCTTTGTTTAAAAAGTCTTGCGCTGTTATTCGTGAATACGCTCATAAAGCAGAGTCCTTATAAGGCTCGTATCTGTTATATAAGTCTAGTGCTGATAATAAATATCTATATATAGAGAGAATATATAGATTTAAAGGAAACTATAGATAATTTTATTTAGTCCCTAACAAGGTTCTATGATATAATTAAAAAATGACAGTATACAGATGATGAATATTTTTGGGGGACATTATGAGTCAAGACACTATGGAAGTACAACGTCCAAAAAGGCCGCGCAAACGGGTTCGCCCTAATCGCAAAGCGCAGGATCAACGTATTATCCTCATGTGGATCAAGCGAATTGGTATAGGGATTATGGTGCTGCTATTGTTAGGGCAAGCCTATCGCTTGGTGGCTGTATATCAAGAAAAACAACATATTGAGCAACAATTGCAAGAATTAAAACAGCGAAATGAAGAATTAGAACAGGAAAAGGCTAAGTTGCAAGATCCAAAGACCATTGAGGGGGTGGCTCGTGAGGAGCTCGGCCTTGTAAAACCTGGTGAAGTACCTTATGTAAAATAGGTTTGACTGTAGTAATTTAGATTCGCATTAGTTTGTAGTTTGAGGTTTCCGCATTAATTAGGAGGTTGCATGGCAATCGAAGTTGGTAACATTATTGATGGTACCGTATCTGGTATTACAAAATTCGGTGTATTTGTTGATTTAGGAGAGAAGCAAACCGGTCTAGTTCATATTTCTGAAGTAGCTCATGGGTATGTCGAAGATATTAATACCGTATTAAAGGTTGAAGATCCAGTAAAGGTTAAGGTTTTATCTATTGAAGGCAATAAAATAGGCCTTTCTATTCGTCAAACACAACCTAAAGAGACACCAAGTGAAGAGCGACGTCCTCGTCGTGTTCAATCTAAACAAAGCACAGAGGCTTTTGAAGCAAAGATGAAATCATTCTTGCGCGATAGCAATGAACGATTGCATGATTTAAAACGCAATACAGAAGGTAAACGCGGAGGCCGAGGCGGTCGTCGAGATTAATAGTGAGAGATGGCATTGAGCCATCTCTTTACTTATGTATAGGCTTTCACAGTATAATAGTGTTAGAGGAATACTAATTATGTAAGGAGCGGTTATGAAGTTAGCTATTATCGATATTGGATCTAATTCAGTGCGCTTATTATTGGCTACCTATGAGAATAATATATGGCACTATGAGCCAAAACAGTTATGGACTACTCGATTGGGACAACGAAATGCAGATGGTACATTGCGATCTGAATCGATGGAGTCATCGTATCAGGCCTTTAAGGATATTAAAAACTTGGCAGACCAATATGGTGCGGACTATTGCTTTGGTTTTGCTACTAGCGCTGTTCGTGAGTCTCAAAATGGGCTTGAATTTATGGAACGAATCACGGAATACTGCCCTATGGAATGGCGAATTTTATCAGGTGATGAAGAGGCTATTTATGGATTTAATGGTGCCTTGGGAGATCAGTTGAATGATGGTCGTCATTATACGACTATCGATATTGGTGGGGGTAGTACAGAACTCGCTTTAGGAAATAAAGACGGCGTATATTGGAGTCGTTCTTATCCAGTGGGAGCGGTGCGTTTACAATCTATGTCTGACGAAGGACCTCAACGGGTATGGGAAGAAACTCGATTCCTTTGGGACCCAATGATGATTCAAGGCGAATTTGGTGAATTTATTGGCATCGGTGGTACATTAACGACGCTAGCTGCTATAGATTTAGGCCTTGAAAATTATGATGGTACAAAGGTGCAAGGTCATAAATTAAGTCGTGAAACAGTAGAGGGCATTATTCTAAACTTGCGTTACATGAGTTGCGACGAGAGATTACAGGTAAAAGGTTTACCTGCAGGCCGTGCCGATATCATTGTAGCCGGTGCAGAAATTTTGACGTCCTTTATGGATGCCTATGAGGTTCCTCATGTATTTGTGAGCGACCAAGATGGTATGGAGGCGATGGCCCGTGAATGTGAAAGCACTCGTTCGAACCGTTAATCACACCTTAAAATCGCATAATTTATTTCCAGAAAATAGTCGAATCTTAGTGGCGTGCTCCGGTGGGCCTGATTCAATGGCTCTATTGCACTTATTGAAAGACATTGCCATACATCGGCATACAACGTATGAACTAGGTGTGGCTATCGTAGATCACTGCATTCGTCCTGAAAGCAAGGATGAGGTTTTGTGGCTCCAACATCAAGTGGAATCTTTAGGACTACCATTTTATTCTGCTACATTTGATGTGCCTCGCTTGAGCAAGGAACAAAAAACGTCTGAAGAAACTATGGGACGTCAAGTACGGTATCAATGGCTTATAGAGGTTGCAAAGTCTGAAAACTATGATTATATTGCGGTGGCTCAGCACAAGGATGATCAAGCAGAGTCGATTCTAGCACATATCATCAGAGGTTCGGGATTAAATGGTTTGGCCGGCATGTCTGTAGTAAGCTCTGAATATGCTACTCCTGTAATTAGACCGCTGTTAGAGGTTACAAAAGAAACCTTATTGGCTTATTTAGAGGTGAAGAGGATTTCCTATTGTGTTGATCGTACGAATGAAGATGTGCGATACCAACGAAATAGGATTCGGCATCGCATTATACCTGAGTTAGAAGCTATTAACCCTAATGTAGTAGATGCTATTGCTAGATTGGGAAATTCCGTACATGAAGATGTATTAGTTATGTCTGATTTAACGGAGCAAGCTTTTGAAAAACTTGTGACTGTAGGTGCTGATGGGGTGAGTTTATCTCGCCGTGCCTTACGACAAGAATCTTTGGCAATACAACGGCGCTTATGGCAGCGCTTAGTGAGTGCTGTGGACTCAGATATAACGCTTACATCAGCCCATCAAGAGCAATTACTCGATATTGTTAACACCGGGGAAGAGAAAACTTTCACTATTAAAAGTATAAAAGTAACCGCTCAATGTGATACAATAAAAGTATATTGCGAACATTAATATGAATCGTGGAGGTCATATAGATGCATCAAGATGCAAAAGAGATTTTATATACAGCGGAACAATTACAAGCTCGTGTAGCAGAGTTGGGTAAAGCAATTAGCGAAGACTATAAAAATGAATCTGTCGTGCTTGTAGGGGTATTAAAGGGAGCTGTCGTTTTCTTTACAGACTTAGCACGCGCTATTGATGATAGTGTAGATGTAAGTTTTGACTTTATTTCTTGCTCTAGCTATGGTAGCGGCACAACAAGTACAGGGGTAGTACGAATTTTAAAAGATTTAGATCGCTCTGTAGAGGGTAAGCATGTACTTGTTGTTGAAGATATCGTAGATACTGGTACAACATTACATTATTTATTAGAAAATTTACATGCTCGTGGTGCTAAAAGCGTACGCCTTGCAGCGTTGTTGAATAAACCAGATCGCCGTAAGATGGACGTAAATGTTGACTATGTAGGCTTTATTATTCCTGATTACTTTGTTATTGGTTATGGTTTAGACTACGCAGAAAAATATCGTCATTTACCATATATCGGTATTTTGAAGGAAGAAATGTATCAAAATTA